>NZ_JAYGHE010000078.1:0-33158 GCF_034931145.1 Nostoc sp. UHCC 0252
GATGAGTAATAAGTAATGGGTAATGAGTAATAAGTAATGGGTAATAAGTAAAATTTTTAACTCATAACTTCTTACTCCTTACTCATAACTCCTTACTTACTACTCATTACTCCTCCATTCGAGGTGTGGTGAGAAATCCGGGAATTGGTTCTCAAAATCTAGCTGCTGTTGGCTATGTTAGGCAGCTTTCAACTGGTTCAAGTGCTGCAACTTCGTGATAATTCTCTCCCTCTGGCTAGTACCAACCTTAGTACTAGCAACCTTTGGCGTTTACCTGGGAAATATCTCTCGCAAATCCGCTAGCATCTCAAAATTCTCACACGCTTCCAGGCACTCAACAATATAGTCGATTGAGTCGAGACGTAACCATTCTTTTGTCGCGTCTAAGTCACGAATACGGTGGTTCATAGCATTGCACTGGCTCTAACCACCATTTTAGGATAGTTTTCGCTGATTTTTAGTGTATTTGTACTATTTTAGGTGAAGTGCTGCTGCCTTAATTGAAGTGACGCTAAACAACTGGATTCTGGAGCAGGCGACCGCTTAAGGTTAAGTGCGCTATTCATCCAGCGATCGCATCGCACATAATTGTCCCTGTGTGGAGTGATTCGGGGCGATGATGGTATGCCGTTTCAATGGCGAATGTAAACCATTGGTTGTGACGCATCTGGCTAGGTTACATCGGGTGCTGTTGATGCTAGGTTTAACTTCTGTGTGAGAGCAGTTTCAATATGTTTCGTTATTTCTGCATAAAACACAAAACAAAAGAAGAAGAATATTACATATCGAACTTCTATATAAACCAGGGGACAACATTTTCAAAGTCCCCTATTTTATTTTTTGTAATTATAAATTATGCTCTATCCCGCGTTCATATAATAAAAAGATATTTCCTTTCAAAACTTGCTTGAGTGGTACGAATGCAGACACAGGTGTTAGAACTAGAAAAAATCGCTGACAAAATTAGAAAACTATTCGCACTTAGCCAATCTTCCAACGAAGCAGAGGCAAGCGCCGCCGCAGCTAAAGCCCAAGAAATGCTAACCCGGCACAATTTATCAATAGCCTCACTCCAAGATTGGACACCTCAACCACTAGAAGAAGAAGTCATTCGTCAGTTCAAACGCATGACATCGTGGAAATTTATTTTACTAAGTGGTGTTTGTTGGGGGAATTACTGCTCTGCGCTCACCAGACACTACCATAGCGGGTCTAAAATGATTATCTTAGGGCGAAAAGTGAATATCGTCTCTACTCAGATTCAGTTTGAGTATCTTGAACAAACTATTGAACGACTGGCAAAACAAGCCGTAGGCAATCGCGCTTTTAGAAATGCTTTTAAATTAGGTGCTGCTAATAGACTTGTAAGTAGGATTCTTGAGAATCGTGATCAACAGAAAAATGAAGGGATTCCTGGAAATACTGAGTCGATTGCAGTACCCGCCATTATCGTGCAAGCGCTCTATGAAAAACTAGAATCTGAGTTAGAAGCATATCTAAACAAGGTGAAAGTTAAACAAATGGCTGTACCATCAATTGGTTCAAAAGACGGATATTTCTCTGGTATATCTGCGGCTGATTCTGTCTCTCTTAATCGCCAAGTTAATAGCAGCCAACAGCACTATCTGCCAAGTTAATTAAGACTTATCAGGAGATAGCGGCAGTGATAAGAGCAGATTTTGGAGTGATTGATCTTATGCAGTGCTTCACGCGATCGCTTTCGGCAAGATTTACAGTACTTATACAGAGGTATAAATAGTTATCAACTTATAGACTGAATCTGGAAAAGATGATTATAGTAAATTTATATACTCTATTGATGTGAATAACTCGGTAGAGTATTTTTGTGAAAGTGCGCCTAATGTAAGTGATCGCCTCTCCTGTGCCCTTGTTACAACCGCCCTCCACAGCCTACGATCGCTCCTTGGGATAATGGTGGATTTATGTTGGTTTGACCAAATTTTGACAACCATTGGTTGTCACGCACTCAGCTAAGGGTGTTGCATTGGGCTTGGTTGATTGCGTCTAATCCTTGTATAGTGCAGCTTTAAAAGTTTTTCGCTCTTTTTGCATAAGTTACAAGACTTGAACTGAAGAGTATTACATAGCGAACGAATTATGTGTAAAGCAGGGGGCAATAGTTAAAACTCCCATATTTTTTTTGTAAGCACTGCTCTGGACTCCTTGCCCAAGGGCAGTTTTTCATGAGTAATAGCGAACACCTACATTTCAACTTGTCTATTTTTGTATGTTCGGCAGCCTTATTTGATATTTCGCCCCATACCAAAAATCTTAACGCTACCTAGCTCACCGGACATTTTTCTTGCTTACAAAGATGTGCGTTTACCTATTGCCGACTCTAATGAGTATATACATGGCTGGTGGATTCCAGCACCATTCCCAAAAGAGATGGAAGTCCCTAAGCAAATTGTTGCAAAAGCCAGTGTTAAGGGAAAACTTAAAATAAGGAACTATTTTCAATGCTGGGGTATGGGTGCATGAACGTTAATTTTAGAGGAGTAAAGCTGTGAAATTATTTTGGAATACAAGTTTTTATGGAATTTTTTGGATCTGGAATCTGACATTTTTAATGTTAGTTTACATAGGGATATTGCCATACATAGGCGTACCATTATTTCAGGCAACCTTAACAGGTGATATCCCATCTGAATTTTCTTTGACTCTAGTTACTTTAATTGCCATCCCCACAATTTCCAGTATTATCGGTGGTTGGAGATTTACCAAACAACCTTTACAACTAATTCGCCTATTTTATGGTATAGAAGCACCACTGTTTTTATTGTGTTTGTTGCGGTTATTTGTGATCCGAGAACTGACATCAGCCAGTAGCCAAATTCTGATAACAATGGGCGTATGTATAGCTGCTTTTACTGGAGAGTTATTTTGGGGTTATGCTGACCGACGTAAAAGTGGTTTGCAATGGGCACAAATGTTAGCCCATACATTAATGCTAGTATTTGGAATTTATGCGGGTGCGGTGTTGTTATTTTACGCCTTGCCTTTAGCAGTATTTCTGTTGCAAGAATTCCTCAAATTTGCATGGCTAAAACTATTATGGGATGTACTATATCACTCAGCTTTTGTGGGAGGGTTATTTATAATAATTCCTTGGCTGGCTATTGTTAGTTTCAGTGCCACATTGTTTATTGCAATGCCATCGGCGTTAACAGCAATGTATGTACATTCAGGAGCAAAAATTTTAAGAGCCTTTGCTTCAGAACATGGTAAGAATAAAACATTTGCTGGTGCTGGTGCAGTTATTGTGGCGTTTGCAGTTACTTTTGTATCTTTACAACAACAACCCCAAGTATTAGCTTTTTCACTCTTAGCTAATGCACCTAAAAATGATAGCGAGCGCCAAACGCTCGTAGCCAAATCAGAACAAATTCGTACAGGATTAGTTAATGCTTATTTATCTTCTTACCGCTACCTTAGCAGCAAGCAAGAAAATAACCATATCAGTGCTATGTATCATCATGTCTTAGGCTTAGATAAATCTGCCACTGATGGATTGCAAGCAACTTATAACTTTCTGATGTCACCATTTTTATATAATGGTTCTGACAAAGATATCGCCAAGGCAGAGAAACTTTACGCCGATTTTTTTGATACACCTCTACAAAAAGCAGAAAAAACAGCAGTTAGTCACGCAGTACAATCTACTTTTAATGAACAAGAAGTTAAAGCAGGTTTATTAAATATCAACGAAAAAAAAGTTTTATTAGTATCACAAAAAGTCACAGTTAAAGAACATGGTGATTGGGCTGATGTGGAATTATACGAAATTTATAAAAACCAAACACAAGAAGTTCAGGAAGTTTTTTACTCCTTTTCTTTGCCAGAAAGCGCTGTAATTACTGGCTTATGGTTGGGAGATACTAATAAATTAGACCAACGTTTCCCTTTTGTTGTCTCTCCTCGCGGTGCTGCCCAGAAAGTTTATAATTCTCAAGTTAGACGTTCACGCCCTATAGATCCGGCTTTGTTGGAACAAGTAGGTCCGAGACATTATCGCTTACGGGCTTTTCCTATTCCTCCTAAGAATGTACAACAAATACAAGGGCAACCACCACTCCCCACAGAAATGCACCTATGGTTAACTTACAAAGTGCTGGGACAAGACTTGGGTTGGGAAATGCCCGATTTAGGGGAAAGACGTAATATTTTCTGGACTAATCAAACCAAGCGTATCCGCAACGGCAAAGAAATCGGTTTGAAAGACGATGCTTGGTTAGAAAAATTCATAAGAGCAAGTGGAAAAATTCAACCTGTATTACATGAAGTAAATTTAGAGTCTGGCTACAAAATATTAGCTAAACCCTTATCTAGTCAAGATTACGCCTTACCCAAAGGCCAGCGAGTTGCTGTAGTTCTCGATACTTCTCGCAGCATGGGGGAACATATTAAAGAATTGCTGCAAACATTATCATGGTTGAAACAACACAGCTTTGCAGATAATGATTTGACAAACAACGATGCAGATTTATATCTCAGTGTTTCTCCAGGTGCTGCACCCAAACGCTTAGATAATCTCCAGCAATTCCAACCGGAAAAAGTCGCCTTTTACGGTACAATTCAACCCCAAGAAATGCTGACACAGTTTAACAATTTGCGTGGAGATACAGCTTATGATGTCGTTTTGTTGTTGACTGATGAAGGTAGTTATGAATTATCGAAGAACAATAAAACCGTCCCTAATACGCCTGCACCTTTGTGGATGCTACATCTAGGTGGATTACCTGGGGCTTATAATGATGGCATGATTAAATTATTACAAGATAGTGGTGGTGGAGTTGCTGTTAATATTTCTGAGGTGCTACAACGAATTGCTACTAAATCAGTTTTAGGCAACTCTGTTGTGAGTGTTGTTAATGGTTATGCTTGGTATTTGCAAACATTAGACACAGCAATTGTAAGTAGCAACCAACAAGATGATTTCTTGCCATTAGCAGCCAGACAATTAATTTTAGGGTTGAGTAAAAAAGTTACGTTAGACAACCTCAAAGGTTTAGATGCGATTCACGGCGTAGCCAAAAAGTATAAGATTGTCAGCCCTTATTCTTCGATGTTGGTATTAGTCAACGATGAACAAAGACGGTTACTCAAAGAAGCAGAAGCCCAAAGTGATCGCTTTGACCGTAAAGTTGAGAACGGGAAGGAAAATCTCTCTAAACCCGTTAATCCCTTGAAAGTTAGTGTACCTGAAGCATCAGGGGGATGGTTTTTTGGTGTGAGTGCGATCGCTTTATTCATTCTTGTGAAGCGTCGGCGTTAATTACAGCATATTTCAGGTAAATGAAAGACATCTCCGAAAAAGAATTGTTTTGACGTAGCAGTGCTACGTCTCTACAAGGTTTCTGGGTAACGCATATTTAATTTTTGGAGATGTCTAATCTTTTAAACGTAGTAATCGCCAAAAATCTTTCTCGTGCTGCTATGCTTATCAGCAAATTAAGGGGCTTTGGAAACAGTTAGAGTACAGTAAGGAAGAACTGGGAATTGGTGAGGAGCCATCGGCAACAGCCTGAAGTTATTCTAAGTTTTGGACAAGGTTAGTCATACAGTCACTCTTAATAATTTGCTCTGTGCAGATATAAATAGTTGTGTTGCAAACCTGGGAGGCACAGAATAGCCAAGAATTGACCCCGCCGTAGCAGTTTCGTTGGGAAATTCGTACCAACTGGGAAACCCTTGCAAGATTGCAGCCCCTTCAATAGACAAAGATTTAACTATCCCATCCGCCAACCAAATATCAGCGAACCTACTACGGTTGCAGCCTTTGTGATCGGTGAAATGCGATCGCAGTATCGTATTGCAAGGTAAATGTCCAGGCTTATACTTGGACTCTGTACGCCCCCCAACTCTCTGTATTAGCAATGGCGTTGGTTCGTTAGCCGTCAGAAATTGTTCTACCGCTTGCCGTTGTTTGGGGAGTAGTTGAGAATCGGGCATTGTGGGGATGAGATGGGCGATCGCCTCGTACCAACCACAAGGTGTAGCTCCCGAAGGTAGGGCAACATGAAAACCCCTACTGGCAACCAGAACTAACCGCCGCCGCGCCTGGGGCAACCCAAAGTCGGCCATGTTGACCACGCTGTAAGTAACCGAGTACCCCTCTTGTTCCAAAGCTGACAGAATGATACTGAAACTCTGACTATTCTGATAGCGTGGGACATTCTCCAGCGTAAACACCCGTGGCTGCAACTGTCGGATGGCTTCTGCTACTGCGATCGCTGCACTCAGGTCATCGTTAGTTTCGCCGCCCTTACCCGCTTTAGCTGTGTGAGCTTGGCTGAAGTTAGCGCATACTGGGGAGGCATGGAGGTAATCGGGGCGGCGGGGAAAACCTCGAAATCCTGACTGCGCTACTTCTTGAACTGTTAGTTGGATTATTCTACAGCCATACTCGCTGAAGTTGTGGTGATGAGTTTTGGCGATCGCTTTACTCAGTTCTGGTTTACTTGGGTCAAACTCCACTGCAATGACTGGGCGAATACCAGCCTGTACCATCCCCGCTTCAATCCCACCGCCACCAGCGAAAAGTACTATGGCGATCGGTGCATCATCTGGCAGGACTGGTTTTATTTTTGTGTTATCAAAATTTTTGCAGACATCTGATTTTGGTGATGGCTTTTTGGTTTTCGCTTTACGGATAGAGGCATCCTTGGCTATGAAGTTGTGAGCTTTCAAGGTCGTCCTCTAAGAATTTTTCGGGTATTGCAGATAACTCAACTATTACTGATTTTGGCTTTGGAAGTAGCGTATGAGTTCGGGCTGTTTTAATCATGCAGCCACCTCCATCACCAAATCATCTGGCACTTCAAAAATCCCCAGTTTTCCAATGTAAGGAATCGGTGTAATTTCTCGCGGATTCTCCAGCTTCCAGTGGTATTGCTCAGGCATCCCCCAGCCAGATGCAACTTGTGAAAACTTGCAATCCACTATTGTGACTATACCGATGACTTGACCGCGGCGGAGAGAGATTAACTCTGGGATTACTACCCCCATGCTTTGGCAAAATTCTTTCGCTAACTGGTAATCTTTTTTGGTGCAGGTTTTTGCGGCGTGAATCAGAATGTCGCCACGATAATGAATGGGCCAGCCACGGTTTTCAATATTTTTTAGAGCATAAATTATCGCCCATGCCCAAGGCTGACGAACTGAAAGTGCTTTCATAACATTTTTGCTGATGATGTGATTTCGATACCCACAGCGCGACGATTGATGTCTTTAGCACACTTGAGAGTAGTGCCAGTGCCAGCAAATCCTTTACTTCATGGGGCCCCACCTTCCCCTTTCCCCAGTTCTCACAGCCAGTATTTACCTACTTCAATAAATTGGTTCATTGGTTTATCCTCCAGTAGAGCCTTAAAAACTACGACCACGAGATAAATTCTTGAATCTGGTAAACTGATGGTCAAATAAAAGCTTGACTGTACCAGTGGGGCCATTACGTTGCTTGCGAACAACTAACTCAGCAATGCCACGATCTGGGGTATCGGGGTTGTACATTTCTTCGCGGTAAAGCATGATCACAACATCACTGTCTTGCTCAACAGCACCACTGTCTTTTAAATCACTAAGTACAGGACGTTTATCGTTACGGTGTTCAACTTCGCGGTTGAGTTGGGACAAAGCCAGTACAGGCACATCCAAATCTTTGGCTAATCTTTTTAATCCTCGACTGATTTCACCGACTCGTTGAGCCATGTTCACCCGTGAATCAGTATCAAGAGCCATCAGCTGTAAGTAGTCAATGATGACAAGCCCAACACCACCGTAATGGGATGAAATTCGGCGGACTTGGCTACGAATTTCATTAAGAGAAGGGCAAGATTCGTCGTTGATGAAAATCTGTTGTTCACTTAATTCTGCGATCGCCACACTCAAGGGTTGCCACTGGCTGTCAGAGACATTCCCAGTTTCTAGAAAATTATTTTCAATGCCGGATTCGCTGCTCAAGAATCGCTGTACGTACTCATCAGTAGACATTTCCAAGCTGAAAACGCAGATCGGCATCTTCCCAGTTTTGGCAACGTTAAGAGCGAGATTACCAGCCAAAGCGGATTTCCCAACAGAAGGACGAGCAGCTAGTACATACAACCGTCCTTTGCGAAAACCACCGCCGAGTATACTGTCCAGGTCATAAAATCCACTGCTTGCTGCTGGTGATCCCTTACCAGTATGACGTGCTTCAATTTCGGTAAAAGTGTCGGCTAGGGCATGAGAAATATGAACCAAGTCAGAGGCAGAATGCTCAGACTTAATGCTGTAGACTTTTTGTTCGGCTTCGTCGAGAATTACAGGTAAATCAGTTTCGGTGGCATAACCGAGTTGAACAATCTCAGTGCCAGCAAGGATTAACTGCCGCCTTTGGTATTTTTCCATTACCAAGTCAGCTAAAACATCGATGTTCACAGCTGAAACAGTACGGTCAACCAGACTAGCCAGTTTATTGCGTCCACCGATACGGAACAATAAACCATTATCCGACAACCAGTTGGTAATGCAAAGCAAATCCGTTGGTAATCCTTGGCTGTACAGTCGTAGGGCTGCTTGATAAATGTCTTTGTGGGCATTGATGTAAAAAGCATCTATCACCAAGCGATCGCTGATTCGGCTCATGGCACTTGGATCGAGCATAATGCCACCAAGTATTACTTCTTCAGCCTCAATGCTTTGTGGGGGTAAGCGGTCTTGTTGCGATGTGAAGTTTGTTTTGTCTTGTGTCATAAATCCTCATAACAATTCGCAATTCGCAATTCGCAATTCGCAATTAAAATGCGAATTAGATAGTGGAAGTATCTGTAACCGAGATAAAGCAGAGGGGAAAAGGGTTTTAGATTGATTAAATTTTCTTGACATCGCTTGATTTTTTCTGTTGGTTTACTTAATGGCAAACTGTGTGTCTCGTATTAAGCTTGTCCTGAGCGTAGTCATTCGCCATAGCGTCTCTGAAGGAAAAGGGTTAGTTGAAAAACTGCAAATTACGAATTGCGAATTGCGAATTGCGAATTGTCTTCATGCAGCTTGCGGATGTAAGTAGGCATACATGGAGGGATGTGTCAGCTTTAACCAATCCAACCATTTGAGCGTTGCACCTACGTCTTCTCGGTCATAGCGAGTGCTGAAAGAAGCGATCGCTTTGTCCTTGCCAACTTCATCCATGCGGTCTAGAAGTTCACTGAATGTGGCTTTATGCCAATCAAGAGAACGATTTGAGTAGTAACCGAGGGGTTGGTCGTTGGCTTTTGATTGTTCAGTTTGTGGTGTAGATGATTCAAGAACTTTTGACCAATAAACCAGCAGTTCTTCTAAACCAGCTTTACTCACCTCCAAATTGCTGATTGATTTGATCACAGTGGGGACTTTTTGCTGCCAATTAACCTTGTCCCACTCGGCTCTCTCCTTGGCGATTAACTCCACCAAACGGCGATCGCAGGTTTGGTAAATGTTGTCTCTGCAAGAAGTGCGCCAAGGGAAACGCCAAGAACGGAGCTTGATTTCATTTCTGTAAACTGCGGGTAAAGGCTCAGATGCCAAGATGCCGGGGTCAAGCAAGATGTGATTGAGCAAATCATCAATCGACTGAAATCTTGGTTTGCTTGGTTTCTTGTTCGATTGTTCGTCTTTACCGAACAACCCCGCCGCAATAGTAGGTCTACATGAGGGAATGTCTGTTTGATGCAAAGTCTCGGAATTTTTTGACAACGAAGTGGGTTGTTGTGGGGCTGGTTCTTCTGGGGTTGGTTCTTCTGGGGTTGATTCTTCTAAGCTTGGTTTTTCTGGAATTGGTTTTTCAAGGTTTAGTTGTTCAGTCTCACACACAGACGATTCTTGGGCGGGAAATGCGTTCTGAGTTGGGGGTGCTTCTTGTATGTGTTTTTCTTCTAATTTATTTTCTTCTAATTGTTTTTCTATATGAGGGGTGGATGACCCACCTATGGATAACCCACCTATGGATGACCCACCTATGGACGACTCACCTATGGACGACTCACTTATGGACGACTCACCTATGGATGAATGATTTTCTCGAAATAACTTTGTGTCTTCTTTGCTGGTAAAAATGTAATATTGCCAGTCAAACTTACCATTGTTCGGATTGTTCTCTTGAACTCTCACTAAATAGTCATTTTGTTCAGCGTTTTTGATAGCATTACGGATTTTGTCTCGTTTGTACCCCAAATGTTTTTCGATTACCGTAAAATTAATATCAAAGTTTTCATCGTGAGAAGCTACCCAAGAAATTAACCTAAATGTTGAATCAGTAACATTGTGATCACGAATTAAACTGTTGGGAATTGCTGTAAACTGTTTAGAGGGTTTACCATTACGAAATCCCATAGGATCCTCCTTAAATATTAATAATCTTGGATATAAACCTCAGCTATAGCGATAGCGATAGCGATAACAAGAGGTCATCTTTTACCTCCAACGTGCGGTCGAAAAGTTAGATTAATTCGTGTGCTAACGACCTTATTGGTCTTCGGAACTTGATGCAGATGAGTACTCTGACAACCCGGAACCATCACCAGCAGACTCCCATGCTCCAGCCAAAAGTCAGTCGGCTTACCCCCGATGGGCTTGATTTGGAATTTACGAACCGAACCTAAACTGATTGATGCGATCGCTGGGTTAAATCCCATCGAAGCTTCACTGTCGTTGTGCCACCCTATCGAATCTTGGCCACTCCTGTACTGGTTGCCGATGACAATGCGGAAGCTGTAGCCAGTAACAGCAGTAATCCTATCTCGCAGTTGGGCTAGCGATGAAGTCCAAGGCAGTGGTTTAAGTAGTACGCTCTTGGAGTAGAGGTAATCACAGCCCTCGTCCCCGTAAATACATTCCAAACGAGGTACAGGCATCGTTTTACCCAGCATTCTGATTGTGTTTTGCTGCCATTGCAGTTCTTGGCAATGTTGGTAGAGTTCGTCGGCTTCTTCCTTGTTCAGAAATTCTGGATAATAGTTGACTGGTAAACTAGGAGCAGATTCGGGAAATAAAGTTAGTTGTTGCATAATTCTCCTTTGGCGATCGCTTGAACAATTTCTTCTGCCCGTTCTTGTGAAATAGCCTGTTCTGGATTTTTGTAAAACCCAACGATTTGAGACTTGGGACGCACAATAATACGCTGTGTGGTTGCACGTTTGTCCCATACCAAACATGAAATGGTTATGTTATCGGTAGACCAACGAGTACCCCGTTTGTCTTTCCGAAAGCAGAAGCGGGGCAAAATCAGTACAAGTGACGGCGGGTGCTGCTGTAAGAAATCAGCCCGGTCATCACAGGGTTCTAGAAAGCTGGTTAGAAGGAATGCGGCTACACCCACACGCGCTTTCTGGTACGCATTTTTGATAATTGGTGCAGCAAATTCCGCGTATGGTGGGTTAGTACAAATCCAGTCGCAATCGGGAAACTTAGCCCATGACTCGGATAGTGTTGCATCCATTTGGTAATCAGCCGCTTTGTGTGGATCAATATCGTTCGTCCACATTTGCTTGGTGTCGGGCCACACTCTGAGTAATGATGCGATCGCTCCATGTCCCACACACGGCTCACCAATCACACCAGATAATCTGACATGACGCAACAACTCAGTAGTAAACCACGATGGAGACTCGTAAAAGTTCAGTGGATCTCTACCAACAGTTTCTATAGATGCACTTGTATGTGGTTGTGGTGTTAACAGTTGTGCAACAGTCATGAACTCTCTCCGGTTTGTTTGACAACTTGAGCGCTGATTGATTCAAAATCCACTTGAAAAATGTTCATATCAGTCAGCATCTCGCCACTGTTATAGCGGTCTACAATATGCTGCCTAATGTCTGCTTCTGAAAGCCCATCGGGGATATTAATGTGAGCTTCACTAATAATTTTTTCGGTGACTGTAACAATGACTCTCATGTTGGTTATGCCAAATATCAAAAAGTGTTTTACGTGGCGATTGGCACTTGTTTAATAGCGATCGCTTTTATCTCCAAGGCGTAAAATTATTCCATTGAAACCAGCTTGAGCCAGAATCAGAGTATGCAGTGGTACGGTGCATTGCTTCTGGATTACCCCAGCAACAGCAAGCGTTGATAGCAAACGTGGGCTTATCCTGAAATGTTCCATCTGGTAAAAGAATTTGGTAAACCTCATCCTCAACCCATATTTCTAACCATTCTCGGCTCATGTATTCGGCGTAAAACTGATTCCAGCGAGAGGAAAGCCAGCGCGATTCTGTTTCGCGGTTGTAACGCCACAGTTTGAAGGCGAGGTTCCAATGTGCAAGAAAGTCGAGCGCCACCGATTTGGACTGCATCAATATCTCTTTGTCACCAGGAACGAGCATCAACTCCTCACACAGCCGGGGAAGAACTAACGCCATGCCGCCATACTCAATGGTGTACCATTCGATTCCGCTAATGCCTTGGCTTACTTGTTCTGCCCAAATTGCCTGTCTTTTATCGGCTGTCTCTTTTGACTTAGCCAGAAGCATATCGAAACGCAATACTGTTTCTACTGGTGAGAGTCCGCCTTTAACTGCGTGGTTTTTTCGGGCAAGGTTACAGGCTGACTCCCAACCGGTTGCGTTAATTTGGTCTATCTGTTTAGCGATCGCACTTGCTCTATGATCGTGGAATCGTGTCATTTCTCTACCTCAAAATCTGGAATGAATTGGGGTGCGATTGTTTTGTGTAAGTTAATCACAACTAAGATGGTTTCAAGCGAGGATGTATTCAGGCCACCATCAAAAACTGTTTGTCTGCCGGAGTAAGTTCCATGCAGCATAAAGTATGAAAGGTATCGTCTCCCTTGCTCATTTCCCAATTTGTGGACAGCATTGCTAATTAAATCGACTGCACACAGATCCAAAATTGTTTGGTGCTGCCAATCTAGAGACTCAATACCTAACCATTCGGCTACAGTTGACGAGAGAAAGTAACCGTATCCTTGGTAAAATTTGTAGGCAAGACTGATTTCTTTACCGATTTCGTCAATTTGTTCTTCCACTGTTTCACCTTAATTAGACTCGTTAAACAACTGCGTCACGCTTGTCAGCCACCGCAGTTGAAATACAGTTTGGTTTGAACCTTTGGCTACTGCTGAAACCATCCGTCCCCATTGTTTACCTGAGTCGGTTGGGCGGTAGGGAATTTTTTTATCATTAGTACGGTATTGTAAACCCGCATGAACTAGCCAGTTATTTACAGCTACTGCACTCATTCCAACTTTCTCGCCAATATCGGTTGGTCTTAGGTAAGCATCATCGCTAACATTGGTGCAAGCGATCGCACTTTTTAACTCATCGGCTGCTGGTTTGAGTGCGGGGTTGACTCTGGTGGCAGCATTAACAGCTAACTGTGCGGTGAGGGATTTCTCTAATCCGGCAAATTCACCCACCAGCAGGGCTAAGGAGGCAGCTTCATGGGATGGGGCTAATGCTTTTGCCGGTTTCTCTGGCTCTGGTATTGGTTCTTGCTCTAGTTCACTGGAGAACATTACCTTCATTAGGGTTCTGTTTGCCCAGATGCGAAATGGAATAGATACCCACTGAGCTAAATCGATTGCTACCTCTGGATATACCCAAGTACCTTGGACACTTCCACGTCCTTCAACTTCGATTATCAGTGACGATATCGGAATCCCGATGTCGTTAGAAAGCTCTAACCAGTAAGCTTTTGTAGATTTTCTTTCTTTGTAATGTCCCCAAAGTTTCCCATTTGCCGCGCACATTTGAGTTGCATTCACATAGCCCTTTGGGATACTGTATCTACCTATTTCTCCATCTTGGGGCATTTGCTGAATTTCTGAGCCGCGCCATGAATGTATCAACATAATTCATTGCCTGTTTATTGAACAAAATAGTGAACTGATTCAGGCATTTACGCGTACCAAACTTTTTTCACCGACCAACGAAAAGCGATTAAGTATTGTCGGTGTTTCGGTCAATGTTGGCGATACCAATTCGACAAGATAAAACCAAAATTTATCCACAAGTACAACCCCTAAAATCAGCCGTTGTTTTGTGTCATCACCGTAAGAACATAGGATTACTTTCTGCCCCAAAGTGAAAGCAGGTTTTTGCACGGTGAGGGCTTCTAGTTGACCAGTGCCAATGATTTGATATTCTGTAGCGTGGAAGATTTCATCACCACAAATAACTGTATAAAGCCAACATTCATGTTTCCACTGGACACCAGAGCAATAGCCGAATGTTCTGGTAGTTTTCAGGTAGACTCTTTCTAATAAATTGACCTCAACGCGCGGAATTGTTTGACCCCAAGGTGGGGAAATATACCAACTGGTTTTCAGGGCATTAACGTAATCAATCATGTTTATCTCGTTAATTTCAATAAGGTCAACAACCTAAAAATCCTCGGCAATCTCCAACAAAAAACCGCATCCAGTGTTTTGTACTTGCACCCGTTTTTTATCAAGCAAATATTGAATGACAGTTTCTGAGAACTGAATGCGATGCAAAGGAATAGAACCACCAGAGCGACTTAGAGAGTGCAGTAATCTAGCAGAAGTACGTTCTACGTAGTTATCAATCGTCTTAGCCATTACTTGCACCTCCAGCTATTGCGTCTAACTGTCGGTTGAGAATGCTTATTTGCTGTTGATAAAAGTCAATCTCTGCGGTAATTTGCTGAAATAATTCTTCTGGCGTGAGCGGTTGGATTTGATCCTCTTTCAAGTAGGATATTTCATCAGAATTTTTGTTAGGCATCAGCACATAGCGCCAACCATCATCAAATTGTTCAGCCAATTCTGTACCAGATGGGTAGTAGTAAAGTCCTAGAATCGTGCCTTGTTCTGTACGCTGTTCCAAAGTAAAGCGAGGGTATGCCCAGTGTTGGGGAATGGATATTGTGGGTTTCATAGATTTAATTGGGGATTGGTGAATAAATAATTAGGGAAAGGGGGAAAGGGCAAAGGGGAAGGGAATGAAGAAATTTACCTTTCCCCCTTACCCTTTAACCTTTTCCCAGGCGAAGCCCAAAACTTACGCTGTGACTAACTCCGTTCTCTCCAGCAGCCGTTGCAATTTATTGCCAGTTAGCTGTTCTAACGGTTGCTCTAAAAAATATTCATCAAAAATGGATTTACCATCAGTAGACACGTCCACTATCGACAGTTACCAGACTACTTCCCTTGCAGAATCACAGGCTATGCGCTGGGTTTCGTCTGTTGCACGTGTGAACCACCAGTTACTGTCAGTCTGCCCTACTTCGCCTAGTTTGATATTGTTGTTGTAAATGCCGTCGTTGAGGATTTCGTAACCGTAATTCTGGCATTGGTTGAAAATCTGCGCCATGACTTCGTTACCAGTGGCGCATGGTGTTGCAAGTTGTTCCTGCACAGGTAATGTACCGTCTTTATAGTGAGTGCAGATGAAGCGATCGCAACGCATTAAAGTATTGGCACGAAATAATTCTTTATCGTTTACCATGACTACCCAGGGTTGGGTTAAATGGTTGTCGTCATGGCTGATGCTGGCTACCAGTTTGTCATCAGCGTAATATTCGTGATGGTCAAACGAGATTTCGACTATTGTGAAGGGTTCTGGAGCTACAACTTGGGCTTGGTCAGCGATGTAGCTGTCGAATTCGGCTTGGGCAAGGGCTTGGTTGTCAACCTTTTGAAGCTTAGTGGATTGGTGGGTGATGATTGCGTTTACCCAGGATTCTTTGCAGCGTTTGTCTGAGACTTCAGTTTTAATATCAAGTTGGGCATAAATAGTTTTAAGTTGATTGAGAGTTTTTCGTTGCAGTTGTTGTTGAGTGTAGATTGGGTGTGTCATGATAAGTGTTACTACATCTATAGAGTAGGTGTTTTACAAAAGGCGATTGCCTCCAAAGTTTCTCAGGCTAAGGGCATCGCCTTTTGTTGTAAGCATGGTTTTCCTTGCTAACTAACCCTATATTATGCTTTTAAAAGCATCTTGTCAAGCTTTTAAAAGCATAAAAATTGTTTTTAAAAGCTTGCTATTTTTCTTTTAAAAGTATAGAGTGATTAGGAAAGGAGGTTATCACTATGTCTGGCATTAGCAAATTGCCTTATGCCTTTGTAGACTTATATAGAAGTCGCAGAGGTATAAGTATGGATATGTCCCTGATTAGGGAGCGGATGGAGGAACTAGGCATAGATTTAGCAACATTAACCCGCCGCTATTGTGAGATTCGTCGCCGTAAAGGGGATGAGTCTGCAACCCCTGTCAATCGGAGAAATATGCTTGCTAAAGCAATATCTGATCAAGGAAACCCAACGCTGGAAACTTTCATGGATATACTTGCTGCTTTAGATGGCAAAGTCCTGATTGAGTGGAAAAGCACAAAGGTAAAAGAGTTTGGAGGTGACAATGCCGCGTGAGCGCAATTGTAGGTGAAGCAATTAACATGCTGGCATGATCATTAGGTTTCTGGGCTAGATTAAAGCTGAAATGTAAAAGCTAATGAGACAGTGGTTGTAGATAACAATGCCTACTTTTCATAAAATCAAGCTATCAGAAGGGAAACATCCTAGAGTGGTAAAACTCGCTAGAGTAGATTTTTCATGATTGAAATAGGCGTAAATAGGTAAACCAAAATTTTCAATAATAACGAATTTACTACGTTTAAGTTTTTGCTCTAGCTAGTTTTGCCACGCTAGGAAACATCTAATCGATACATAATCAACCTTACTGAGCGCTATGAGAATTAATCGCCCTCTAAAAGGGGCGGCCTCCACAATTTTATTTGCTTAATATTACACCTATGGAATTTCCACGCCTTCAAAGGAGTTTCCAGGCATCGTAGTCCCACAAGTTGAAAAACAACTCAGCGATCACAGGTTCAACAGATGCAAATATATCTAAATAAGCTCACGAAAAACCCCAACCTCAGTAAAAGGTTTGGGGAACAAATATCAATATAGTTACACCTCTATCATGGCACAACTCGATATTCGTTCCAGCACTGTTCAGCTAGAGGTGGAATAATGCCTAAACCACCTGCTAGACGCAACAAAGCCACCTCTGGCGCATCTGCCGATTCAGCTTCAGCAGCTAACTCTGCAAAGGAGGATATCTCCCAGCAAGAAGACCCAGGTTCAGCAACAATTGATGTTACTGCTGTCGAAGTTCCAGAGTTGACAGAGGAAGAACAGCGCGATCGCCTTCACCTAGAGCGGCGTGTGGAAAGAGCATTTTTTGAGGCGGGAAAGGCACTGGCAGAATTGCGCGATCGCAGATTGTACCGCTCGACCCACAAAACGTTTGAGGAATATTGCCGTTCTCGGTTTGCGTATACTCACCGCCATGTAAATTATTTAATAGCTGCTTCAAATGTAGTTGACAACATAATAATGGGAACCAATGGTTCCCAAAATGAGATACCGGATGAAATGGGAACCATTGGTTCCCAAAACGAGATATCGGATGAAATGGGAACCAATGGTTCCCAAATTTTGCCTACAACCGAACGCCAAGTTCGACCACTGACTAAGCTAGAACCATCGCAACAGCAAGAAGTATGGCGGCAAGCGGTGGAGCAGGCAGGGGGAAAAGTGCCGCCAGCCAGAATTGTCAAAGATGTGGTGCAGCGCATCATGGAAAGGACAAAAGTACCAAACACATACCAAATTGGCGAAGTCTGCCAAATCCTTGTTAAAGACAATCCCGAACTGAGGGGCAAAGGTGGCTGCTGGGGTATAGTTAACCATGTGGGCGAATTCAGTTGCACTGTCAAAACCTGGGATGGGGAATATACGGTTGGATTGCAACATCTGAAGTCCTTCAGCTACTTACCTGCCGAGTGTGAGCAGATGCAGGTAATTTGCGATCGCATCAATCGGGTGTATTCGAGTGGACTGGAGGAGTCGGTGCAGAAGTTTTTGGAGATGCTGGGAAAGCTTAACCGTGCTTATTTGACAGTTTTGGAAGAGAAGCTTTTGGGTGTGTTGGAGTTCGAATATAGGGATGAAAAAATTACCTGAGTGTTTTTGTTAGTTTAGTTAACGTAACTGGGAACTATACATGATGTAAGTTGTTAATTGGTATTTGTAATTAGTAGTTTTATCATGTAAAAATTAACTAATTTAAATATCTAAAGCATCAAACATAAAACTAGTACTTAAATAAAGTTAGTTTTAAAATTAATAACTTTAGTTATGTATCCTCTTTCAAAGGTTTAATAATGAATGAGCAAGCAAATCAATCAACTAAAAATACAGTTCGTTGTGGGCATTGTGGTAATAAAACATTAATGCAAATTATTGCTGAGGGCAAATATTCTAAAACTCTAGTATGTGATCCAGTTAATGCTTATGAAGCCTGGAGAGATTATCATACCAAGAACTTGTTATGTCCTAACTGTGATAAACTAAATGTTATTGGATTTACCTCTGATTGGGATATATATTCAATTCAAGAGCTGAATTATCATGATGATCAAACTGATTTATTAGATACAAGAATTGTATATCTATACCCTTCTATAAAAGAGTTTGCTGACCAATCTCCCAAAGCTCAAGATATTAGATACACATATAGAGAAGCTAGTACCTGTTTTCAAGCTGAACTTTATACTTCAAGTGTAGTAATGTGTAGAAAAACAATGGAAATGCTATGTTTATATTTTGATATCAAGCAACCATATACACTGGATGGAAAACTTTCCGAAATGCGAAATCAAGGAATTATTGATAATAAATTATACGAGTGGGCTAATATTTTAAAGTATTTTGGGAATGAAGCAGTACATAGCTCTACAAAATTTTCCAAAGAAGATACTCAGGATATTCTTGATTTTACATACGCATTAGTTGAATACTGTATTGACTTTGATTATAAATTTTCAGAATTACTTCAAAGGCGAGATAAAGCGAAACCCACCCAAAATAAAGAGACGAATCTTTTAGGAGAAGCAACAATAAATGCTCTTACAGAAGCCTTGAATGCAAAGGAAGCATCGGTACGTTACTATGCAGCTATCATACTAGCACAAAAAAATCTCGAATTTGAGCAAGTTATACCAGTCTTGTTGAGTTTGACAGACAAGACTAAATTTAGTTCTAATGCAATTAATTGTTTGAAATCTATTGGTTTAAAAGCTATCCCAGAACTAATTAATGCGATAGAAACACCAAATATTAACTCTAATATTCGTTCTGCTGCTGCCGCTATACTAGGGGATATAGGAGCGAATAATCCTGATGTAATGATATCTCTCGTTAAAGCATTGAAAGATAAAAATGATGATGTCCAGTATAAAGCTGCAATAGCTCTTGAAAAACTTGGTTTTACGGCTGTTAGTACATTTGCTAAAATGCATAATATCTAAACCAAATTTATTGTTGGCTTAGACAATGCTTCTTTACATTAATTTTTATTCGGTTGCATCATTGGGATGTAATTGAAAGCTTTAGCTCGAATTTCAGGAAACCGCAAAGTTGAGACAGTTGCTCTCAAAGAAGTTCAGCCACTAACAGGATACATCCGTGGGAGTGTAACAGCTTTAGCTAGCAAAAAAGACTATCCCGTTTATCTTGATGAAACGGCAACCCTATTCGAGCAGATTACTGTTTCTGGTGGAATGCGAGGTATGCTGCTTCTGCTATCCCCAGATGATTATTTACGTGCCGTCAGTGGCACTCTAGGGGCAATTGTACAGTAAACCAGTTCTCACCAAGCATACTTAAGTACAAGTTGCGTTTATTACATAGAGATATTGAAGTTACAGTAAATAAATAACAGTATATTAGCGGGTTACAACCCAGTACTAGGCTAACTAGGATATAGCAAATTACACATTATTTGCTACTCAAGTAGTGGGTTTTGAGCTAATGACGATCAAAAAGCCTTTGGTAATCGAACAACCAAAACTGGGACAGCTTATCCATGAACTTCGCACTGTAGTTGGTTTAACCCAAGAACAGTTTGCAACACATTTGGGTGTTACTTATTCCACAGTTAATCGTTGGGAAAATAAACGCTCTAAGTTATCACCGATGGCTATGCAGAGGATTGAAAAACTTCTGCAAGAGATGGGTGAACAAGGACAGAAACTGTTAGCGAAATATCAATCAAATTAGTTCTAAGTAACAAGTAAGCAGATTTGTTTAGGTAAGTAGTATTGCTTGCTTAATTTTGATATGGCGATACTTGCAATGGGTTGTTTGGTTTCGTAATTAGGGGATTTGCAGATTTAACCTACCAATCCAAGATTCATTAAGGTCGATACACCGCAAGGGTTTTAAATAAACAAATTTTGAGTTAATGGAACATTGAAATGGCGCAGCGATTACTACAACTTGATGATGTCAGGCATATAGATAGCCCACAGAAAGTAGCATCTTTATTTCAGAAAATTGGCTACAATGCTTCTGCTCAACAATTAGCTATTGATGACTTAGAGCTACCTACGCGGAGTGCAGAAGCTATTTGGAACGCATACATGATTGCCGATCATCAGCATGGTAATGAGTCGCTGCAAGTTTTGCTGTTTCAGCTTCAAGAAAACGAGTGGCTCTCGAATAGTACCGCCAGCAACAGAATGCGATCGCTGGCTCAAAGTCTTTGTAGACGACCCTCTAATTTTCTCCTGTTGGGTACAAAAAACTATGACCAATTGATGTTGGTCAATCCCCGCAAAACCTTTGATGCTGACCTGAATTTAAAAGTCAGCATCCGCAAGTTATTAATTGACAGGGCTAATCCTACCAACTACGACCGTGACCGCCTAGATGCGATCGCGGCTCGAAATCTTTCTCCGCAAGAACTGTATAAAGTGCAGTGTGAGGCTTTTGATGTAGAGAAGCTGACTAAAGAGTTCTACCGAGGTTATCGAGAAATATTTGAGGAATTGCAACGGGTTATTAAAGACAAAAATCCCCATTCCTACTTCACTGATCCCAATCGGCTGCATCAGTTCTCTCAACGCCTTTTGGGACGAGTTATGTTCCTCTACTTTTTACAGAAAAAGGAGTTTTTGGCAGGCGATCGCAATTTTTTGAAAAACCAGTACAACAAACTACGGTCAGACCTAGAAAACACAGATTTCTATAATCAGGTGCTAGAGCCGTTGTTTTTTGAAATGCTCAACAAACAGCGCCCAAATATGGATTCCCCTTGGGGTAAGATTCCTTATCTCAATGGCGGACTGTTTGACCGAGATTATGGGACAGATGTAATTGATACCGCAGGTGTAGAGACACCCCCACACATTGAATTACCTAACTCTGTTTTTGACCCCAGTGGCGATAAAGGTATTCTCAGGTTCTTTAACAGCTATAACTTCACCGTCTCAGAAAACGTCCAGGGTGATGAAGATGTGGCCGTTGACCCTGAGATGCTGGGTAAAGTATTTGAGAATATGTTGGCATCTGAGGAACGGGGGCAAAGTGGTACTTTCTATACGCCTAGAGGTATCGTCCAGTTCATGTGTGTGGAATCTTTGAGCCGTTACTTGGCAGATTCGACAAGTATGGACTTGGAAGCAGTCAAAAAACTTACAGAATATGACTCTGAACTACCTGGACAGGATATTAATCAACTGTTGACCAAAGAGCAAGCCAAAAAGTTAAAGCAAGCTCTAAACTCTGTGAGAATTTGTGACCCTGCTGTGGGTTCTGGTGCATTCCCAATGGGGATGATGCAAGTAATTTTGTCAGTCAAACAAGCGATCGCTCATCGAACAGATGGTAGACCCGTACAACGAGGTAGTCTCACTATCAGTCAATGGAAGCGGGACATTATTGCTAATAATCTCTATGGTGTAGACATTAAGCCGGAAGCTGTGGAAATTGCCAAGCTGCGGATGTGGTTGTCATTGGTGGTGGATATTCCTGATATTGATGATGTGGAACCACTGCCTAACCTTGATTACAAATTGATGTGTGGTGATTCACTAATTTCTACTATTCAAGGTGAGCAGTTAATTCCTGACCCCACCAAAGACCAACAGACAATGCTGAATGTCACCCCTATACAATCAGCTATTCAACCTTTAATAGACTTGCAACACCAGTACTTTGAGTCTCATGCCCAGGAGCGCAAGATTCTTAGAGGAAAAATTTTAGAGGCTGAAAAGAATGTGTTTCGGGTGGCGATTGCTGACCGTCATTCCTTTGGGTTAGGGAAGCAGAAAGAATTAGAAAACAAAATTAAGCTGATGAAGGGTAAAGTCAGCAAGGCTCAGGAAAAGGAACGTCAACAAATTGCTGATAAGTTGGCTGAGTTGGGTAAGTTTGCGGCTGAGGTGGAAAAGGGGATGCGATCGCTTAACTTCTTTCAGTGGCATCTGCACTTTAATGAGGTGTTTCAGCAGCAGGGCGGGTTTGATATTGTGATTGGGAACCCGCCGTATGTGAGACAAGAGCAGATTAAAGAACTAAAACCAGCCCTGCAAGCAGAATATGAGTGTTACACCGGCGTGTCTGATCTCTTTATTTACTTCTATGAGCGTGGGTTTAGGTTGCTCAAGTCTGGTGGTAATTTGTCTTATATCACCTCTAACAAATACTTGCGTGCAGGGTATGGTGAAAAACTGCGTCAATTCTTGGGGGAAAAGTCACAAGTACAGGTTTTGATTGATTTTGGTGATGCACCAGTATTTGAAGCGATCGCATACCCTAGCATTATTTTGGTTAGTAAGATTAAGCCAAACAATCATCAAACTCGTGTGTTGAATTGGGAAGTTGGAAAGTCTGTTGATGAGTTTAACTTGGTGTATAAAAATCAAAGTTTTTATATGCCTCAGAAGGAATTAGGGGCTGATGGGTGGCGATTAGAATCTCCTGCGGTGTTGCAGTTAATGGACAAATTGAGAGGTGCGGGTACTCCGTTGGAGGCGTATGTAAATGATAAAATATTTATGGGTATAAAAACAGGTTTTAATGAAGCGTTTGTTGTTGACAGAGAAACACGAGATAGGCTGATAGCTGAAGACAAATTATCAGCTGAGGCGTTAAAACCATTTTTGAGGGGAAGAGATATTAAAAAATGGAATATAGAATTTTCTGATTTATATATAATTTTTGCTAATCGCAACTTTCCCATAGAAAAATATCCTTCTTTAAAAAAACATTTAAATAAATATAAAGAATTTTTAGAAAATAGAGCAACTATTAATACACATCCTTGGTATGAATTACAGCAACCTCAAGAAGGAATATTTCATTATTTTGAAACAAATAAAATAGTATATCAAGAAATTGCTACTTATCAAGCTTTTGCATGGGATGAATCTGGATGCTATTCAAATAACAAAGTTTATTTTATAGCTAATGCTACTTTATATTTATTAGCAATTTTAAATTCAAAAACTAATTGGTTTTTTCTAAAAAATATAACATCCAAACTACAGGGAGGTGCTTATGCCATGCAAACTATGTACGTCTCGCAAATTCCTATCCCCACCACCTCCGAAGCCGACCGTCTAGCCATAGAAGCTCTAGTGCAAAAATGCCTTGATGCCAAAGGCCAGGGTGTGCAGAAGTACGAAGCAGAGATTGATGATAGGGTAGCTCATCTGTATGCGCTGACTACTGAAGAAATGAAGATTATTAGGGGGGAGTAATTATGAATAAACATCGACTCCTCGAAATTGCAGAATATATATCAATTTTTGCTGTTCTAGCTGGTTCTACCATAGCGATTACTAGTGGAAAAACAATCTTCTATGCTACCGTACCAATGGTTTTAGCAATTCTGCTTAATTTAATTAGACGTTCTCAATTTGAGGAACAGCTACACCAGCGAGTTAATAGAAATGATAATGAAACATATCAGCAAATATTAAATGATATTCAATCTCTAACAACATTAGCAATATCCTCTCATAGAAATTATGAAGCAATTCAGCATGATATTACTGCTTTATCAGAAAAGCTAGACTCAGTACAAACTAACAGGCAAGGTAATTTAATTGACGAAAATATTTATCTGTTACAAACTCAATTTCAAAATTTACAGGAAACTTTGAATAGTTTGATTTACCGAATGTTAGCTGATGGAGTATTGAGTAGTGGCGATACGAAACCAGCAGAGAAAGGAATAGCAAATCTAATCAGTCAGTATCAGGATTATAAGGAAGAATACAAAAAAACTTAAAGTGCAATACTTCTAGAAGATTTAGAATCTGATAATTTAGAAGATGATCATTAAATGAATAATAAATATGGAATCTCAAAATATAGAAAATTGCCCTGAATGTCAAAAAGTAATAGTTAGTTTGCAGTCAGGAAAATTAGTTTGTCGTTCTTGCGGATGGACAAATATCAAAAATAAAGCACCAGTTAGTAATATTACGAATCAGAATCAAAAAAAAGAACAGCTACCCCCAAATTTAATACCCCAATTGAAGACTGAAGAAACTAATAATTCTCAACCTAAATCTAGTAGCTTATTTTCTAACCAGAGTCTTGCTTCAGCAGGAAAGTTCTTTTTTTCTGTTGGTTTATTGATAATGATAGGTGGCTTTTTTAAATTTGACACTACTGTTTGTGATAGTAGTGAATATTCATATTTATCAAAATGTACTCACAATTTAGGATTACTTAATGACAAATCTAATTTCATCAATATTGGAGGTTTTTTATTTTTAGGCGGCTGTGTATTAATTATTTCCAACAAATAAAATATAAAATTATGCCCCTCCCAGACTACATCGACAACTCCCGCCACAAACTGCAAACCATCCTCCAAACTCTAATTGAGGACGAACACCAAATTGTCCTCGATATCGCCACCGGCTTTTTCCGCATCGAGGCATGGGTACGCCTAGAAGCTGCTATGAACCAACTAACAAGTCTGCGGTTACTTATTGGACGTGACCCCACCATTAGACCAGCAGAGAGCGATCGCATTGACTTAATCCGTTACTTTAAGAAAAACATTCAAGAGGAGTTAGAAAACCAACCGCTAAATTCTAAATACCAGAATGAGATAGAGCGCATGATTGCCTATCTGCAAAGGCATGACGTTGAGGTGAGACTGTTTGGAGCGCATGGAGATAAAAATCAGTTTCTTCATGCCAAAGCCTATATCTTCAATAATTACAGCATCGTCGGGTCTTCCAACTTCACTCCGGCCGGCTTAGAAGGGAATACCGAGTTAAACGTTGTCAACAAAATTGGTGCGATCGCTCACGACCTCAGACATAACTGGTTTGCAGGATTTTGGAATGACCCTAGTGTTGATGTTGATTACAAAACCAAGCTAATTGATGCCCTCAACGCCTCCAAATTTGGCAGTAAAGCTTACACCCCCTACCAAATATTCCTCAAGGCACTATACGAACTATTTAAGGAAGATACCATCATTGGCGAGAGCGATCGCACTTCATTAGAATTAGCCATTTTTCAACAAGAGGGGTTTGAAAGAGCAGTTAGACTCATCGAAAGACATGATGGCTGTGTTATTGCTGATGCTGTGGGTTTGGGTAAAACCTTTATTGGATTGCGGCTGCTGGACTATTACCTAATTAAACTGAGGAAACCGAGATTTGTGCCTCGTGCCTTGGTGGTTTGTCCGGCGCAACTCAAAAAATTAGTGTGGGACAAAAAACTAGATGAATTTGGCATTAAAGCTGATGTTATCTCACATGAAGAAATCAGCCGTCAAAGCTTTAATGTTCAAGATTACGCCCGTTATGACATCGTGGTGGTGGATGAATCCCATAATTTCCGCAACAGTGCCACCAATCGCTACCGCAATTTATTAAAACTAGTTAGCAGTGGTAAGCGCAATAAACGGGTGGTGTTACTAACCGCTACCCCTATTAATAACAGCATCTTTGACCTTTATCATCAAATACTACTAATTACCCGGGGTGGTGAAACTTATTATCGAGAATGGGGTATTTCTAACCTCAAGACTTATTTTAAAGCCTTAGCTAAAGGTGGCGTAGAAATTACAGAACTCCTCATGCAAACAATGGTGAGACGCAGCCGCCAAGACGTGATTAGAAGGCAACAAGCAGGTGAAGAAATTCGCATTAATAGTAAACTCATTCACTTTCCTAAACGCCAGTTAGAACAGTTTACCTATAACTTTGAAGATAGCTTTGCTGGACTGTATACCGGGATAGCCGCTCAAATTGACAAGCTTAACTTACCTGCTTATAACATTAAGGCTTTTAAAAAGCGCAAGGATAAAGGGGAAGAAAATGAAGTCAAGCGTAATGATGCCCTAGTTGCCCTCCAAAAAGCCCTTTATTTTAAACGATTTGAAAGTTCGCTACTTGCTTTTAAAAATAGTATTCGCAATCAGAGAGACTTTCAGACTAATTTTTATGAAATTCTCACTCAACAAGGAAAACTGTTAGATAGTAAAAACTTTCGCAAGTTAGTATTAGCTGCTGAAGATGAAGAAGAAGGTAACTCAGTTAATGCCATTATTGAGTCACTAAGTGAAGTTGACTCTAAAGACTATGACCTAAATCAACTCAAACAGCAGATTGAAGCTGACTTGAGAATTTTAAATAACATTATTATCACTTTAGAAAAAATTGAATCCTCAGCCGCAGCTAACACAGACTATGACCGCAAATTAGCAGCATTCAAAGACCTACTCAAAACCAAACTGCAAGGTAAAAAGATTTTAGTATTTAGCTACTTCAAAGATACGGCTGAGTATTTATATAAACAATTAATTACAGATAAAGCTTGGTTATCCCAAATGACGGTTAACACTAAAGCGCCTGTGATTGAGTTATTGACTGGTGCAACCCCCGGTAAACAACGGGAAGAGAAAGTTAAGCGGTTTGCACCTAAAGCTAATGTCCAAAGTGATAGTGATGAGGAATTAGCTCTACTGCAACAAAACCCAATTGATATTCTTGTGTGTACAGATGTACTATCAGAAGGTCAAAACCTGCAAGATGCTGGGGTGTTAGTTAACTATGACTTGCACTGGAACCCAGTCCGCATGATTCAAAGGGCAGGACGCATTGACCGACTGGGAACAGATTATGATGAACTGTTTATATACAATTGCTTTCCAGAACAGGGACTAGAGACGCTATTAGGGTTAGTTAGAAGATTACAAGAGCGCATTGCCACCATTGACCGTGAGGTAGGGCTAGACGGTAGTGTACTAGGTGAAACTATTTCTGGTAAATCATTAGACGAACTGTACAAACTCAAGATGGCTGACACCGATGCAGAAAAACAAGCCATTTTAGAGGAACTAGAACAAGCATCTGATTTGGTATCCCTAGATGAGATGAGATTACCGTTACTCGAATTTTTACAACAAGCTAGTAAGGAATTAATTGATGATATCCCCTTTGGGATTCATAGTACCTGGAATAAACCCATACCCCACCCTAACGTTCCTAATGGGGGCATATTCTTTGCTTTTCGCGTACAAGATAAGCACTTTTGGCATTTTTACCCACGCATTGATAATGCTATCTCCCTAGACCCTAATAGATTAATTAGCGACAAACGCACCATTTTTAATTGGCTTAAATGCCAATCTTCAGATTTTCCCAAACCCGATGAATTACCACCAGTCCAGTTTGATAACCGCATTTTCTCTGTTTTAGAAAGAGTCATAGGCAATCTGTTTAACTCTTTCCAACAACAGCAAACAGCTAAAGGCATTAAACCGCAAATGCCCAAACTATTACAAAGTATTCATCATGCCCTCACCCAACCTGATTTATTTCAAAGTGAACCAATTGATGAAGAAGCTAAAGAACGGGTGTTAAAGGTAATCACTACCGTTAATTCTCGGAGTTATGAGCGAGATGTTAAAGCAATTTGGGAGTTATTCAAAGAGCATAAAAATGTCAGCTTACTTATTTCTGAGTTAGATGAATATTTTGTAGACACTGACCAATATGAGGAACTTACAGATGACCAAGACATAAGACCAGCAGAAATTATCCAGCAAAAAGATATTAAGCTTATTTGCTATGAGTGGTTTAAACCAGATACAAGCGAGGGAAAGTAGAGTATGCGATGCTTAGGTTGGCAAGGTACGCAGTCAGTTAAGTTAAATCCGTCAAATTGACTAAAACAAATTTTACAAAACAACTTATGCAACAAATTTCAGAGCAAACATTACTGCAAATTGAGCATTACTTTCATGAACTTATCAGAGAGAGAGCAAGAGATTTGATTGATAGTCAAAAATTAGAGCTTCCCAAGCTAGCACCTATTTTAAATTCTCAAGATTCTGCACATTGGTTTCCAATTCCGGGAATGTATGGTGGGTTTAGTTATTGGTTAGCAGTTCAAGACCAACAAGTTGCACTTATTACTGAAAGTTGGTGCAGAGTCGTGGGAGGCTCAGGGCAAAGGCACAAAATTACAGACCAAGGGATTGAGTTATTAGAAGAAGGGTTTGTATAGTATTTTAGGAAAAATTAAATGCCGATTGCCCCCCAAATCAAGCAAGGAAATCTACGAAACAATCACCTAATGATTATTTCAAGGCAACCCCAAGTATTACCGCCTCATAGACGGTATCTGCGGCTTTGAGCAAGTTATTGATATTCAACATTTTTTACGAGAGATTCAAACAAGTTATCAGAAGAAATATCTATATGTCTACATTTGATTCTACTAAAACAAGACTAGAGACTTTACTGAAAGATATCATCACAGGTGAAATTCAACTACCCGATTTCCAACGGGGATGGGTTTGGGATGATGAACACATTCGTTCACTGTTAGTCAGTATTGCGCGTTCTTTCCCTGTGGGAGCAATTATGCTGCTTGAAGCTGGTGGTGATGCTAAGTTTAAAGCCCGGCCTGTTGAGGGAGTAGATCCAACACAAGCAACACTTGATAAATTAAAAAAGCTTATTCTCGATGGGCAACAACGGCTGACTTCATTAACGCAAGTATTAATATTTAAGCAACCCGTTCAAACTCGTGACTCTAAGAAAAAATTAGTACAGCGTTATTACTATATTGATATTGAAACGGCCTTATTAGGGCCAGAACATTACGAAAGCGCAATTATTAGCATTGATGCAAATCGTATTCAAAAAGAGAACTTTGGCCGTGATGTCAGACTTGACCTCAGTACGCCAGAAAAGGAATATGAACACTTTTACTTTCCTTGTAATCAAATTCTAAACGCAGGTGCTTGGGAAGTAGGATTAAATAAGTATGATGCAAATCATGGCTCAAATAAATTGAGCCGCTATATGGAATTTCGTACCCAAGTTCTTGATGAATTTCGTTATTATGAGCTACCCATCATTGAACTCAATCGCAACAATAAAAAGGAAGCTGTTTGTCTTGTCTTTGAGAAAGTAAATACTGGTGGTGTTAACCTCTCGGTTTTTGAACTTTTAACTGCCGCCTATGCTGCTGATAACATCAACTTGCGGGGTGAATGGTTTGGTAATATTCAAGAAGGAATTGAAGGAATTCAACCGTACCTCAGAAAACAACGTTTATTACATGAAGTTGAACCGACAGAGTTTTTCCAGGGATTAACGCTACTGTACAGTTTGGAGAAACGCCAGCAAGACTTAAAGGCGGGTAAAACTGGTAAACAAGTAACAGGTGTAACTGCCAAGCGTGAAGCTGTTCTATCTTTGCCCCTAGATACTTTTCAAAAGTGGAAACAACCCCTTACCCAAGGTTACTGGAAAGCAGCTAAATTCTTACGACAGCAATCGTTTTTCTCAACTAGCGATTTACCTTACCGCACTCAACTTATTCCTCTTGCCGCAGTCATGGCGTTGCTTGGCGATCGCTGGCTGGAACCCAAAATTCATGAAAAAATCGCTCGTTGGTTCTGGTGCGGTATCCTTGGCGAACTGTACGGCGGGGCAGTTGAAAGCCGTATGGCTTTGGATATTCAAGAGCTTATAGACTGGATTGAAGATGCTAAGGAAGAACCTGCAACTGTTCGGGATGCTAATTTTCAACCTGCACGTTTAGAGACTTTGCGCTCCCGAACTAGTGCTGCATATAAAGGTATCAATACCTTGATTCAACGTGAAGGTTCTCAAGATTTCTTTTGGAAGTCCACTATTCGGGATTTGGATGAAAGCGATTGGGAAGAACGCAGACTCGATATTCATCACATTTTTCCTAAAAGTTGGTGTGACAAGCAGGGTATTCCCGCATCTCGCTATAACTCTATCCTCAACAAAACTCCCATATCGTTTAAAGCAAATCGCATGATTGGTGGTAAAGCTCCAAGTGAATATCTGGTTCAACTTCAAAAGCATGACAGTGTTCAGCTAGACGATGCAGGCATGAATGCGATTTTGGCAACTCATCAAATCGATGCAATAACACTACGAAAGGATGACTTTGAGGGTTTCATGGCATCGCGTCAACGGATGATACTTGCCAAAATTGAAGCTGCTATGGGCAAGCCTTTATTGGCTGTGGATGATTCAGCAAATGATGTGACAGATGAAGACGAGTAATCAAAAATTAATTAACTTACCAACATGACCTACTGGCTATTTCAAGGCAACCCCAAGTATTACCGCATCATTGATGGCATCCGCGACTTTGAGCAGATGCCGTGGCTTACAACCCGCTATGCAAAAGACATGGTTACTGGTGATGGAGTACTGATTTGGAAGTCTGGCGATAAGGCGGGAATCTATGCAATTGCAGAGATCATTGAACCTCCCAAAATTATTGTAAACCCACCTGATATTGGCTATTGGATAGATACCAGCCGCATTGGTGTTAAACCTTGTGCAAAGATTCGATTTACCAGCAAGTTGTTAGAAAAGCCTTTGCTACGGGAAAACTTAAAACAAGACCCTGTGCTGAAAAATCTTTCTGTGATTCGTCAGCCCAATGCTACCAATTACAAGATTACTCAGCAGGAATGGCAGCGTGTGCATGAGTTGAAAGGGTAGCTTAAAACTTATTTAATAGACATTATCTAAGATTAGATTTTATGGGAAAAGGAGATCACATTTATGTTGAACGCTACTATGGCTTTGTTCCATATACTCATCATGGTATCGATTGCGGCGATGGAAAAGTAATTCATTACTCAGGTACAGATATTTGTAAAATTCCTTTAAAGGATTTTAGCCAGGGTCAAAAAGTTTATGTTAAGCAATATAATAATTCTGACGTTTCAGATATTGTGATTATGCGTGCAGAAAGTAGAATAGGAGAACACAATTATCATTTAGTTTTCAATAACTGTGAACATTTCGCTAATTGGTGTAAAATCGGAAAGGATGAGTCTGAACAAGTGATAAAACCTATACTTGATTTATTAGATTTTTTTAATTGGCGGCTTCAAGATCAAGAACGCCAATATTACAAAAATTTAATAGATAAACATAATGAGATACTTAGAAAAGTAAGTTATCCATTAAATAATCAACATCAAGATATTTCTAAAATCTTAAAAGATAACGCTGGCTTTAAACAAAATAGTTATCAAGTAGCTTATCAAGAACAGAGCGATTTTTTGCAACTAGAGGAAAACTCTCTTGTTACTGATAAATTTGATTATACAATACTTCAAAATTTGCTTGAAAATGGCTTTTGGCAAGAAGCTGATGAACTAACTTTCTATGCAATGCTTAAAGTGGTTAATAGAGAAAACGATAGATATTTTAGACCAGTAGATATTTCTAATTTTCCTTATAAAGACTTATTGATTATTGATAAACTCTGGCTAACCTTCAGTCAAGAACTATTTGGTTTTAGTGTACAAAAAGCTATATATCAAAGTCTAGGCGGAACACAAAATTATGAGTATGATCTTTGGGAAAAATTTAGTAGCAAAGTAGGCTGGCGTAAAAGTAATATTCCAATATTATATGAGCATCTCTGTTTTAATACAAATGCTCCAAGAGGGCATCTTCCACATGGAAAAAGGATTGGTCCTGAAATAATAGGATTTCTTGCCATGATTTAGCCCATGTTTACTTTTGCGTGTTCAAAATTTTTTTCAAGTCAATAAGAATGTGTTTAGACTGTTATTGATAGTGTACTTAGACTGAAAGCTTACTTACCTTACTTGTACTTACATTAAGGTTTTCAACTTATATCATATTCAAATTTCTTCCTTTTATTTGAGCAAATATTAAGTTAGTTGCACTCTTTGAGTAGAGGTTTTTGTCTAAAGGTGGCGATAGCGACATTACATTATTTATATTTATGCTGTTTGCTAGATTAAGGTTTCTTTTAACTTTTACGTTGCGTTTCAATAAAAGACTCCGTAAATTCCTCAAGTGTGCATTGGTAAAGATGGATCAACTGCAATATTTCATTAGGGCTAACTAAGGTTGGGGGTATATGTTTCAGCTTCCCAAAATCTAATAGTGGAAACAAATTTACCTAACTCTATTGCTACCCGTTCCCTCGGCAAACCAACCTTTTTGCGTGATTCTCTCAAATCTATAAAAATCAATAGCTTCAATTATCATCAGCATCAGTACCCTTGGTTGTGTCTCCTCCTCTAGTTTCGCCAATCAACTGAACGTCTGGAGAAATAAAGCCTCGCTCTTTGCCTAACCGAAAAAAGTGAGTTTCAATGTATCTATTGACACTTGTGTTTTCCTCTCTGGCTAATTTACTCAGAGTTTCTACCACTAACTCGTCAATTCGGAAGGAAACAGGCTTTCTTTTTCTGGACATAAACAAGAGCAAGACTTGCATGGACACCTCCTTATATTACATTTGCTGTGCTTTTCATTTCGTTCTACAACTAAAAGTACTGCAAAAATATAGCATAATGCAATGCTTTTGCTATACAAAAATCTGATGGTGAGCAAGCAAAAAGCAGAGTAAATCTGATAGCAAAAGTATTGCAAAAGCATTGCAATTGATCTATATTTATTACAAGGGCAAAGGAAAGCGAACTGCCTGCACCCAAACGCAAAAAGGGTTCGCAAGTCTAACCAGTTACAGATTTGCTCAACATAAAACATAGATTTGAGAAACAAGAACCTCCCGTCGTATAGCACAAGGTACGCCAGGTAAAGTCGGCTGGGGGAGATACTCAAAATCACTCAATAAATTCACTCATGCTGCAATTAGAGCAACCGCTCAATACCTTCTCTAGAGCCTTGTGCTGTGAATTCTTGCTAGAAAATAACTGAAATTCAGAAATATGAGGCTACGCCGAATCTTTTTGAGAGCGTTGCGGTAAACCACAACGTTGTTTACGCAAAACAAAAGGCGATCGCAGACTTTGCACGGTGAGCGAT
>NZ_JAYGHE010000079.1:0-33129 GCF_034931145.1 Nostoc sp. UHCC 0252
CTGTACTAACCCACCATACGCAGAATTTGCTGCACCAATCATCAAAAATGCTTACCAGAAAGCGCGTGTGGGTGTCGCTGCTTTTTTACTTACCAGCTTTCTCGAACCCTGTGATGATCGTGCGGATTTCTTGCAGCAGCACCCGCCGTCACTTGTACTGATTCTGCCTCGTTTTTGTTTTCGTAAGGATAAACGGGGTAGTCGTTGGGCAACGGACAACATTACCATCTCATGCTTTGTGTGGGACAAACGCGCAACAGGGCAGCAAATTATTATTCGTCCCAAGTCTCAAATCGTTGGGTTTTACAAAAATCCAGAACAGGCTATTTCACAAGAACGGGCAGAAGAAATTGTTCGGGCGATTGCCAAAGGAGAATTATGCAACAACTAACTTTATTTCCCGAATCTGTTCCTACTTTACCAGTCAACTATTATCCAGAATTTTTGAGCAAGGAAGAAGCCGACGAACTCTATCAACATTGCCAAGAACTGCAATGGAAACAAAATCAAATCAGGATGCTGGGTAAAACTATGCCTGTGCCTCGTTTGGAATGTATTTATGGTGATGAGGGCTGTGATTACCTCTACTCTAAAAGCGTACTACTCAAACCACTACCTTGGACAGACGCTCTGGCTAAGTTACGCGACAGAATCACCGCAACTGCTGGTTATAACTTTCGCATCGTCATTGGCAATCAATATAGGAGCGGACAAGACAGTATCGGCTGGCATAACGACAGTGAATCATCAATGGGGTTAAATCCTGCGATCGCATCAATCAGTCTGGGTTCAATGAGGAAATTTCAAATCAAGCCCATCGGGGGTAAACCGACTGATTTTTGGTTGGAGCATGGGAGTCTGTTGGTGATGCTTCCGGGTTGTCAGAGTACTCATCTGCATCAAGTTCCTAAGACCAATAAGGTCGTTAGCACACGGATTAATCTAACTTTTCGACCGCACGTTGGGGGTAAAAGATGACCTCAAGTTATCGCTATTGCTGAGGTTTATATCCAAGATTATTAATATTCAAGGAGGATTTTATGGGATTTCGTAATGGTAAACCCTCTAAACAGTTTACTGCAATTCCCAACAGTTTAATTCGTGATCACAACGTTACTGATTCAACATTTAGGTTAATTTCTTGGGTAGCTTCTCACGATGAAAACTTTGATATTAATTTTACGGTAATCGAAAAACATTTGGGGTACAAACGAGACAAAATCCGTAATGCTATCAAAAACGCTGAACAAAATGACTATTTAGTGAGAGTTCAAGAGAACAATCCGAACAATGGTAAGTTTGACTGGCAATATTACATTTTTACCAGCAAAGAAGACACAAAGTTATTTCGAGAAAATCATTCATCCATAGGTGGGTCATCCGTAAGTGGGTCATCCGTAAGTGGGTCATCCATAGGTGGGTCATCCATAGGTGGATCGTCCATAAGTGGATCGTCCATAAGTGGGTCATCCACCCCTCATATAGAAAAACAATTAGAAGAAAATAAATTAGAAGAAAAACACATACAAGAACCACCCCCAACTCAAAACGCATTTCTCACCCAAGAATCGTGTGTATGTGAAACTAAACAACTAAACCTTGAAAAACCAACTCCAGAAAAACCAAGTTTAGAAGAATCAACCCCAGAAGAACTAGCCCCACAACAACCCACTTCGTTGTCAAAAAATTCCGAGTCTTCGCAACAAACCGATAATCCCTCAAGAGGAGCAACTATTGCGGCGGGGTTGTTCGATAAAAACGAACAAGCGAATAAAAAACCAAGCAAACCAAGATTTCAGTCGATTGATGATTTGCTCAATCACATCTTGCTTGAACCCGGCATCTTGGCATCTGAGCCTTTACCCGCAGTTTACAGAAATGAAATCAAGCTCCGTTCTTGGCGTTTCCCTTGGCGCACTTCTTGTAGAGACAAGATTTACCAAACCTGCGATCGCCGTTTGGTGGAGTTAATCGCCAAGGAGAGAGCCGAGTGGGACAAGGTTAATTGGCAGCAAAAAGTCCCCACTGTGATCAAATCAATCAGCAATTTGGAGGTTAGTAAAGCTGGTTTAGAAGAACTGCTGGTTTATTGGTCAAAAGTTCTCTCTTCATCTACGCCACAAACTGAACAATCAAAAGCCAACGACCAACCCATCGGTTACTACTCAAATCGTTCTCTTGATTGGCATAAAGCGACCTTCAGTGAACTTCTAGACCGCATGGATGAAGTTGGCAAGGACAAAGCGATCGCTTCTTTCAGCATTCGCTATGACCGAGAAGACGTAGGCGCAACGCTCAAATGGTTAGATTGGTTAAAACTTACACATCCTCAAATGTATGTGTACTTACATCCACAAGCTGCGTGAAGAGAGCAGGGGGGGAAGAGAATCAGGGGAAAATTAAATTTCTCTCATTCTTCAAGAGCCTCAAAAGCCTCTCTACTCTCTCATTCCTCAAGAGCCTCCCTTACTCTCTTGCCTCCCCTGCTCCCCTGCTTTCTAAACAAGAGGAACTATGACACAAGACAAAACAAACTTCACATCGCAACAAGACCGCTTACCCCCACAAAGCATTGAGGCTGAAGAAGTAATACTCGGTGGCATCATGCTCGACCCAAGCGCCATGAGCCGAATCAGCGATCGCTTGGTGGCAGATGCTTTTTACATCAATGCCCACAAAGATATTTATCAAGCAGCCCTACGACTGTATGGGCAGGGATTACCAACAGACTTGCTTTGCATTACCAACTGGTTGTCTGATAATGGTTTATTGTTCCGTATCGGTGGACGCAATAAACTGGCCAGTCTAGTTGACCGTACTGTGTCAGCTGTGAACATCGATGTTTTAGCTGACTTGGTAATGGAAAAATACCAAAGGCGGCAGTTAATCCTTGCTGGCACTGAGATTGTTCAACTCGGTTATGCCACCGAAACTGATTTACCTGTAATTCTCGACGAAGCCGAACAAAAAGTCTACTGCATTAAGTCTGAGCATTCTGCCTCTGACTTGGTTCATATTTCTCATGCCCTAGCCGACACTTTTACCGAAATTGAAGCGCGTCATGCTGGTACAGGCTCACCAGCACTGAAGAGTGGATTTTATGACCTGGACAGTATACTCGGCGGTGGTTTTCGGAAAGGGCGGTTGTATGTACTGGCTGCTCGTCCTTCTGTTGGTAAATCCGCTTTGGCTGGTAATCTCGCTCTCAATGTTGCCAAAACTGGGAAGATGCCGATCTGCGTTTTCAGCTTGGAAATGTCTACTGATGAGTACGTACAGCGATTTTTAAGCAGTGAATCTGGCATTGAAAATAACTTCTTGGAAACTGGGAATGTCTCTGACAGCCAGTGGGAACCTTTGAGCGTGGCGATCGCGCAGTTAAGCGAACAACAGATTTTCATCAACGACGAATCTTGCCCTTCTCTTAATGAAATCCGTAGCCAAGTCCGCCGAATTTCATCCCATTACGGTGGTGTTGGGCTTGTGATCATTGACTACTTACAACTGATGGCTCTTGATACTGATTCACGGGTGAACATGGCTCAACGAGTCGGTGAAATCAGCCGGGGATTAAAAAGATTAGCCAAAGATTTGGATGTGCCTGTACTGGCTTTGTCCCAACTCAACCGCGAAGTTGAACACCGTAACGATAAACGTCCTGTACTTAGTGATTTAAAAGACAGTGGTGCTGTTGAGCAAGACAGTGATGTTGTGATCATGCTTTACCGCGAAGAAATGTACAACCCCGATACCCCAGATCGTGGCATTGCTGAGTTAGTTGTTCGCAAGCAACGTAATGGCCCCACTGGTACAGTCAAGCTTTTATTTGACCATCAGTTTACCAGATTCAAGAATTTATCTCGTGGTCGTAGTTTTTAAGGCTCTACTGGAGGATAAACCATTGTCTTTTACGCGGGAACTGAGAATGATTAAAACTTACCAACAACTTTTACAACAATGGGCGGCTCTCGCCCCTGATGAATGGTCTACTACTGACCGGGATTACAGGTTTAAGGTAAAAATGCTGCCCCAAGTTGAAAAATGTTCTTTCGATAACCCCTGGCGTTCGGTTACTTCCAAAAACCTTACTTGGCGACTTCATGTAGCTGAAGATGTAATTCTCAGACAGTTGAATTTTGTTCTTCTAACAGTTCTACATCGCTGTTGTGACCGTCAGTCCAATATTCATTTCACTTTCATAGAGCTTGGAACTATCGCCACAATCTGCAATGGGTTGAAGTCGCAAATACATCCACATCCAGCGATCGCGGCATTAGACGCATACATTCAATTGCTGAATTTTTAGAAGGTGGTACATGAAAGCGATATCCGTTCGTCAGCCCTGGGCATGGGCGATAATTTATGCTCTAAAAAATATTGAAAACCGTGGTTGGCCCATTCATTATCGCGGTGACATTCTGATTCACGCCGCAAAAACCTGTACCAAAAGAGAGTATCTGTTAGCGAAAGAATTTTGCCAAGGGATGGGGGTAGAAATTCCAGAATTAATCTCTCTACGTCGCGGTCAAGTTATTGGCATTGTCACAATAGTTGACTGCCGATTCTCACAAGTTGCGTCTGGCTGGGGAATGCCTGAGCAATATCATTGGAAGCTGGAGAATCCGCGAGAAATCACACCAATTCCTTACATTGGGCGGTTGGGAATTTTTGAAGTACCTGATGAATTGGTTAGGAGTGCGATCGCCTCATGAAATCAGTCGTTTCTCTTTTCTCCGGCATCGGCGGACTCTGCCACCACGGGATATCAGCCGCAGGTCTATCCCACAAATTCCGAGTCCAGCAATTTGTCGAAATCTCCCCTTATTCTCAATCAAAATTGCGCCATGAACAACCAGGAATTCCAATCCACGCAGATATTACCAACTACCGTTGCCACCAAGGACAGTTCGACATTTTGTGCGGGGGATTCCCCTGTAGCGGCACCAGTAACGCTGGAGATAAAAAAGGACTCAACGACCCCAGGTCAGGACTGTGGCGCGAAATGTTCCGCATCATCCAACAGTGTAGACCAGCAATCGCTCTCATCGAAAACCCAACAGGGCTACTCTCTAGAGGAATGGCAACAGTCCTCGAAGACCTTTCCAAAATCCGGTATGTATGTGAGTGGGAAACTATATCCGCGTACTGCCTCGGCTTGCCACATGAAAGAGAAAGAGTCTTTATCATTGCCTACGCCGATGGCTTATTCCACCGTCAACAGCCAACCCCCTGGGCAGACCAAATTGGAAATCAGATTACGCAAGTACGGCTCTCTCATGAAGACCGAAGCTTTGAACCCGGTATTCGTGAGGTGGCTTTTGGGGTTCCCATTGGAGTAGCTAAGGGAATCAAGGGTAATTATGATGCCCGTCGTGCTTATGGTTTGAGTTGTTCTCCAAGGCAAGCTGCTGTGGCATGGAAACGAATTGATTACTTGTGTGGTCTAAAGTCCAGTCAGGAGGCATAACCATGATTAACCAAGTCCCGAATGGGAGCAACGCGATTTTGTGAGAATTCTGCGCTCAAGGCAGGAGGCAGGAGGCAGGGGGCAGGAGGTGTATAATGATGTAATTTCTCCCAACTTCCTACTTCAAACTTCTTGCGCCATGAGTTACAGAGAACAATTTATTTGGCAGCGTGGTGTCAAGCTTGCCATTAACTGCTATCGACTTACCGAAAAATTCCCGAAATCTGAACTTTACGGATTAACTAGCCAGATTAGACGCTCGGCAGTTTCCGTGCCATCAAATATAGCTGAAGGTTATGGAAGACGGACGCAGAACGAATATATCCAATTTCTACACATTGCTTTAGGTTCGCTTCGAGAACTTGATACTCAATTGATTATTTCTATGTTGTCGGATTAGCATCGCCTGAACTATTTACTCCTGTTTTGGAAGAAGTCGATAGGTTTCAAGGAATTTTAGTGTCAAGTATTCAAAAGATTAAGTCTTGAAACCCTTCTGTCTCTTGCCTCCTGCCTCCTGCCCTCTGCCTCCTGCCTCACCTCACAAAATCGCATTGCTCCCGTCCCGAATCTAGAAACTTGTTGGTATCTTTCGCCACCTTGGGGTAAAGAGATTCCCCCCTTGGAAGTTTCCCTGTTGGAGAAAGTCTACGTCACTACCACCAAATCTTTCGGTTACTGTTGCGGTGTAGAGTGGTCAGCTAAAGGCTGGAGTTATGAGATTGTCTCCGGCAAAGGTAATCTAACTGTTTTAGGACGTGAAATCATTGGTACAGGTAACTTACAATTAGTTACCAAAGAAAAGCCTGTGTTTGAACTGGGTGAATTAGTCGAGTTCCGATTTCATGGCGACGGCCCACCAGCAAGGATTGTCCAAGGCATCCAACTGATTTGCGATTCCTGGTTCTACTGCATCGAATGGATGTCCCCAGGAATATCTGAAAACGGTGACGAGCTTTTTACTTTCAGAGATGCGATCGCCCTTGGCGGGACTTCGCCCATCGCACGAGTGACTGACTATGACTTGGAGAGGGTGCGATTATAGACAATCTACACCTCATACTACATCCCAAGTAATATTAAGAAGGTAAGCACCATCGAAGTTAGTGACAGAGAGGAAATAACCAACAGTTTCTGTATCTCGGCTGACCCCCTATAATGGTTGCAGGTTTTGGAGCTATGCCGGAACTATAATACTAGTGAAGCCGATTTAAAAATACTAAAAAGAAAAGGATTTCTATGAGTGATTGGCTAGCAATATTTGAAGGCGCTGCATTTGCTCTTACAGTTAAAGGCGATATATATAAATTTATTTCAAAAGTTTTTGAAGGAGTAGATGGAATCGCTATTGAAACAGTTATCAATGAAGTGAGATGTTTTAATGCAAAAAGAACAGCAAAGGCTTTGGAAGAGATTTATGAAAAACTCAACAATGCAGGAGTAGAGCCGAAAAAAGTACCCACAAAAACCTTAATACCAATACTGGAAAATATTTCACTCGAAGAAGATGAAATATTAAGCGAAAAATGGTCTAAGTTATTAGAATCGTCTATTAAAGGGATATTTATTCATCCATCTTATATAGATATTTTGGAAAAAATATCACCGAATGACGCAAAGGTACTAGACATTATATTTAAAGAGGTTGAAATCAAATTAATCAAAGATTTTTCTATCACTCGGTTAATATCAGAAGTAAACATCAAAGCAGAAATGAGCAAAGAAGATTTAATAGAAAGTCTGGAAATATTATTGAATAAATCCTTGATAAATATAGGTGGAGTAAGCAAAATGCCTAATTTATCTCTTATAGACTTTAATGATACAACAGTTCAATTAACAACTATAGGCAAAAAATTTATGATGTTAGTCACAGGAAAAGAAGAGAAAAATAATAAAGATTGATGAAAATGGTATTGAGCCGAGACTTAGGTAATTTTCTGCAAGATAGAGCTAAGTATCAAAATCAATCGGCTTCCCGTTGAAATGGTTGTAAATATCTTCTGGGTTAAACCAGCTTGGAAATGTGCGCTCTGCATCCCTTAATTCTTCCCCTTGTCATCAAATAAGCCACAAACAATTTTGACTCCAGACAGCCCAATGCGATCGCTTTCTTCATGCAGCAGGTTTAGTAACTTTTGCTCTTTATGCAGAAATAACAAAACATATTGAAACTACCGTTACACAATAGTTAAGCGCCAGCATCAAAACAGCCTTGATGCAACCTAATCACATAGGTGACAACCATTGGTTGTCACCCATCTGCCGCTCAAGCACTGCACTGTCTACCCTTAAGTCAAAAACTGGATTATTATAAAAAAATTGCGTAGTTACGAGTATATTCTGATGCTAATATTAGGATAACCCGTAGATGGTAGATTGAGAACGAAATCAATCCAATATTATGCAAAGTTTAACAGACTTAGAAAACAAATTATTAGAGGTACGCAATTTACAGTCTCAAGTAGACAAGAAAAAAGCCGAATTGGACAAGCAAATCAGACAGCTACTCCAAAACAAGTCTGAACTTGACAAGCTCATGGAGCAAGCACGTCAAAAAGAGTCTCTTGTGCAATGCCAGATAGTAGAACTCAAAAGCCTAGAGGTACGAACACACCCGCCAGAAGTAGAGTATTTTGGTACTGGCGCAAGCAAAAGTTTACAGAATGATTTACTAAGCTTGCTTTCTGGTAACGGTTCTGTTGCTATCAGATTACTTAAGCACCAACAACAGATTAATCCTGGGAAGCCGGCAAACTGGTATTTGGAGAAAGTTATTTACGACTTGAAACGGGATCGACATTGCTAATTTCTTGCAAAAATTGAACCTAGCCTCTTGGGCCTGTGTAGACACCATCCAGTTGGATTTTGACAACCAATGGTTGTCATTTGCCCCCTAAAGGTAATACCATCATCGCCCCAAATAACTCCACACAGGAATGATTGCCTTGATTACAGTGCGATCGCTATCCATACACCGATAGCCTGTTTGGTGAATCCGTTTGAAAGTACAAATACACTCAGAGAGCAAAGGAAGCCCTAATCGAAGAAAGAAAGCTGACAGGTTAAAAGTTCTTCAAACAAGGGATCGCCAAAATTCATTAAACGTAGTGAAGGCATTTCATCAAAAACACTAGGGTAAAAAGTAACTGTGTAATTCTGCCCTTTGTAATTAAGTTGCCAAGTACGTTCGCTCTTTCTCTCAAACTGCACACCACTAGCTTTTAAAATTGCTGAAGATATGAATAACTGCTCAATTGCTTCTGACGTAAAAGGAGTAGAGGGGATTGGTTTTTGAATTTCCGCTAAATCAGCGTCTAAGTCCATCGCTACCATTTCTTCAATTGCTAAACGAGGTGGTGGACTGTCTAATACAGAATCGAATTGAGACATTAAAACATCCTCTTCTTCTGGATCAGCACTCATAACAGCCCGTTCAATAAAGGTAGGGACTTGAGCTAGAATCGGCTGAAGATTACCAACAACAGTGGCAAAGGCATTAATGCGATCGCGCAATTTTCGATAAACTTTTGCTTCTACAGTGCCATCATAGTAAAAATTATGAATTCGCACAGTCGGATACCTTTGTCCAATGCGGTCAATTCTGCCAATACGCTGTTCGACCCGCATCGGATTCCAAGGCATATCATAATTAATCAACACGCCGCAATTTTGTAAATTCAACCCCTCAGAAGCAGATTCAGTACAGAGGAGAATTTTAATTTCATCTTGGCGAAATCGGCGTTTAATTTCTTCCTTGGGTACTAGACACCACTCCCCATTCTGGTACAGTTCCCCACCACGGCCTGAGTAACAAGCTACTTGGCTACCGTACAACTCCTTCAATGTATCCCGTAGATAGTCCATTGTGTCAGTGTACTGGGTGAAAACGATCGCACTTTCTCGGTCAGTTAATTCTTGGCGTAAAATCTGAATAAAGCGAGAAAGCTTGCTATCTTCCCCAGTGTTTTCAAATTGGCGTAGTAATTCTTCAAGATATTGAATTTCCTGGGGGTCTACTGGTTCAAAGAAAGATTCCAGCCCAGCAATCACTGCATCATCCTCATTATCCACATCCACTAAATCGTCGTCACTTAAAACGCTTCCCCGTTGAGTTAACAAATAATCCAAACGACGTTGCAGAGATGACTTGATAGCATAAAATGAACTGGTCAAACGTTTGCGGTAAAGGGTCATCAAAAAACCCAAACAAGAACGCTGATCTATTTGTGCCAGTCGGTAAAAGTGGCGTACATAGTTGCTGACAGCTACATAAAGCGGTACTTCCCGTTGTGGTTCCAGCGTAATAGCGTTATCCTGCACAACTCTAATAGGAATATCCCGCTCTAACAGTCCCCTTTTATAGTATTGTCGGAGAGTGTCGCGGGTGTGGCGGAACATCAAGTCTTTTAAGGGAGTATTCACTGTCAAGTATTGGCGTGAGGTGTCGATAAAGTCTTCATCTGCCAATAGTTGTTTGTGATTAGAGATTTTCTTTCCCCGTTGCCAAGTATCCTGCATTTTGTAAGCGAGGATGCGTTCGGCTCCGCCGTGCCGTAGGCTCTCGCTCTTGGTCAAAAACTGCTCTAATCTAGAACTTGGTTGTCCGCCGCGCCCAAAGTAATCACTAGACATAACTTGCCAAAAATTAATTACTTCCTGCTTGACAGCACCTTGTAGCGAGGCGAAATAATAGCAGAAGTTATCGCCATAACTCCAATGCCCCTGCAATCCCAGCAGGTTTAACAAGTCGAAAACTTCTATGGCATCAATTTGCATGGGAGTTGCTGACAAAAGAATCAGGGATTTTGTCTTCTCCTTCAACTGTGTCATTAACTGTAACAAGCGATTGGGTGTTTCTTTGCGGTCTTGAGGACTCTTGCGACGGGCATGATGGGCTTCGTCTAAGATTACTAAATCCCAAGGTTCTGCTGATAGTAGCTGCTGCATTCTGTCAGTTCTCCGCACCAAATGAGAAGAAGCCAGGATTAAATCTTGGGTATTCCAGGGATTAGCGGCTGCGGGGATAGTCCGCTTGTAGGGGTCTTTAAATTCTGTAGATGTGTAACTCCAAAAATGCAGATTAAATTTTTCCCGTAGTTCTTCTTGCCATTGGGGTTGGACACTAGCAGGTGCTAAAATAAGTACCCGCTTCACTTTTTTGGACAACAGCAGATAACGCAGAATTAAACCAGTTTCAATAGTCTTTCCTAAACCAACTTCATCAGCGATGAGAAAACTTTGGGGAAAATTTTGAGCAGCGCGGCGCAGGATTTTAATTTGGTGTGGCCAGGGGTGAATGGGAATTGATTTTAAACAAAAGTCCAAGCAGCCGGGATGTTCATGAATATTGGCAAGTTGAGTAAATGCCAAGCGTTCTTCTTCTCTTACTTCTGTAGAAATAGCTGAAGGGTCTGGTTTTAGTTCCGGTTCTGGTTGTGCTTCTGGTTCGGTTAATTCTTTTGTTAAAGGTCTAGAGTCAAATTCAGCCTGAGCATTCCAATCAGGTTTAGTAAATTTTGCGTAACGTAACAGCTTTTTCTGTACCGCCTCTGGAACTTCAAAGACTCGCACGTTAGGCGATACGTCATACCAAAGTTGCTCAAATCTCGCTACTTCTTCTTCAACTCTATCTAGTTCCCTTCCTCCCTCCCAAGAACAATAAACGTGAAAGGATTCTACATTCCTCTCCCAGCCACCGATAGATTCGTTATTGGAACCGTTAAATGCTAATTTCTCGCCCTTGCTATCAGTAAAAATGCCAACTTTTTCGTGAAATATATGCTGTGGGTCTAGTTGCTGTGTACTATCTTCTGGTAGTCCATTTTCTTTCAGAGGAATAGCAATTTTAATATCGAGATACTGGTTTTGAATCAACCAACTGAGAATTTCTAAGTGTTTGAGTTGGGCAAAACTTTCTGGTGGTTTTAAGTCTGCGTCTAGACGAGATAGCAATGCGTCTCGCAGTTCGTATCCCTGTTGAATTGCTTGTAAATCTTGGGGGCTAAACTGACAACCCATGATTAACCGTATTTGCCCTTTGTTGTGCAACATTGCACCTAAACCCCGTGCAACTTTACTTAAAATGGCACTACTAAAAAAACCTGCCTTCCGGTCATATTGAATGGCACACTCTAAAGCAGGAATGTAGAAATCAGTGATGGTGTTGTGGGTGTTGCTGGTGTAACTAATTTTCCAGGGGTAATCACGCAGGTTTTTCAACTTTCTAACCAGTTATCTAATTTTAATTATCAATAGAGTCTATAGTTATGCCTTGATAAATATGGCGCTATTGGTCAATTTCTGTAAATAGTTCTCTTAATTCCGGTTGGTTCTTCCAAGCCCCAAATAATTGATTTAGTCTAGCTAGTCTCTCCTCGTCTGTTAATGATGGTTGTGGTTCTGTAATTTGATTGGCAATAAATTCTACATCTATGATTATTTCTGTCCCATCTGTAATATTATTAATTTGTTCTAGAATTTCAATATTTTGACCACGCTTGATACCTCTAACCTTCATATTTGATTATCTCCTATAATGATTAGTTTCCGGTTAATGGTTAAGGGTGAACAGTCATCAGTTAACCTTCAACTAATTTTTGTGTGTTGGGGTCAATTCCTTATAGTTTGACATATTAGATACTGAATCAGCAAATAAATTAGGTAACGCTGATAATACTATCCTCATGTTAAATACTACAATGGTTGAATAAGCAATCATTTGGTGTAATTGTGATGCAATCAATTTTCTGGAGTGTAGAAGAAGTAGCCCTAAGAGCTAAACAGTTTTACGAAAACGGTATTCGTCAAAATGTCGAGTCTGGTGACAATATCGGTAAGATGATTGTGATTGATGCAGAAACTGGTGAATATGGGATTGATCCAACTGGTGTAGAGACAGCGTTAAAGTTAAAACAGAAAAACCCTAATGCTAGATTGTTTACGATACGGATTGGTTATGATGTTGCTGTAAGTTTTGGTGGTGCAATGGAGCGGACTGCTGAATGATTTATGGGAAAGTAATCGATGCTAGGGCAATAATTCCAGTGGTTTTTCGTTTACCTTTGCAGCCAGATTTTAATTTGGATTTTGTCATTGATACTGGATTTAATGACCATCTTACTTTACCATCACAGGCAGTCAGTGCGATGAATCTACCCTTATATTCTAGTACCGAAGCAAGGTTAGCCGATGGTACTCAAGCTTTATTGTCTATACATTTGGCAACAATTGTATGGGACGGTATAGAGATATTAGTTCCAGTTTTAGCTGCTGGTTATAAACCTTTGCTTGGGACTTCTCTCATGGCAGGATATCATCTTGAAATAGATTTTCAAGATAATGGTTTAGTTTCCTTAAAGAAACTTTAATCGATTAGTTGTTGTTTGGGCGGGTTCGGAATTATCAGAATAAGTTCAATTGTCCACCTTCATTAAATGGTATCTCAGTCTGCTTGTAAGAAACCTTCGCTTTGATTTCATCCATTGCCAACCACAAATCTAATAAGGCTTTTTCTTCAGTCAGGCGTTTCTTTTCATCAGCAATGCGGGGAATTACTTTCAACGCTACTTCAAATGTCCGCATAAATAAATCGTTGCTAACTAAGCCTGTATTTTTCATAAATCTACGGACTGGTTCTGTATTTTCTTCCTCTTGGTAAAGGGCGATAATGGCGTGGAGTCCATCAACTAAATATCTAGCAGAAAATTCCGTATCGGTGACAGAGAAGGCGCGTTTTTTCAAGCGTTGTTGCGGGGTGAGTAATTTACAGTAACCGCTTCCAGAATCAAGTAGTTTGTGTTTTTTGACTAAATCGGAGACATCAAAACCACCGACTGCTAAAGCCAGTTGTCTAGCTTCATCGAAGGGGAATTCTCGCGCTTCAAAGGTATCCCATGCCAAGATGTACCATTGGGTTAAGGGGTCGATACCGTTGAAGTCTTTACCTTCTAATAGCTTTTGTAGTCGGTATTCGACTACTGCTTGGCGTACTTCTTCAAATGCTGCTTTGGGTTCAACTTGATTTCCAGCGCTGTCGAGGATGGAACTATACTTGGTAAACACACTCAAAGCAGAACCGAAAGCACTTAAGCACAAGTTTATACCAGGGGGTTTAATGCGGCGTTGCGGATCTGCTACTCTATCAGCTGCCGGACGAGAATCTTCAGTTAAGCATTTTTCGAGTTCTGGTGCTTTTTCAAAGACGATATTTCGCACGTCAATTCGCACGTCATCCCACCAAGCTTGTTCGGCGTTAGGGTCGCGTTTGCGGCATACTAAAAGCACGGTGCTGGAAACTGCGTTTTTCTGCGCTTGGTGCAAGTTTTGCGGGTTTTCGGTACTGACTGCCCAAGATGCGGTAATCTCGAAACCAGCATCGATGAGAGATTTGGCTAAGACATCCCACGCGCCGGAGTCTTTGTGGTTGAATTGCACTGTCATTACGCCGTCGTCGCGTAAGACGCGGTGGTATTCAGCGAACGCCATCGCCATTTTTGCTTCGTAGTCTTGGTTAGCGAGAATTTCTGGAGATACTCCCATGTTGCGGAATCTTCCCGGATTAGCAATTGCTTCTCTATCTTTATCTGTAAGTTCATTAAGGAATAATTCGGGGAAGATACTTAATAAATTTGCTCTCAGCCATACATAAAAAAAGTCTGAGATTTCACCATAACGAATAGAATCATAGTATGGTGGGTCAGTGACTATGGTATCTACAGAGTTATCAGAAATGTAAGTTAAGTTATCGACTGATGCTAAGTCTATTCTGATGGATTTTGTTTCGTTTTCTTTAAATACTGGGATACCTATTGAACCTAATTTAGTCCCAAAAATAGAACAAAGTTTAAAGTAATCATCTGCACAATCAGAACAAGATTTCCATAACCTGCAAGAGCCACTTGATTCTGGATAATTCCAAAATACATTTAAAGAATGTTGAGCGCTTGCAGGTTGAACTTTTAATGCACTACCATCCCAATGAGTTAATCTAGAATTTTTATCAACGCATCTGTTTAATACTAAAGATAAATAAGTTACAATAGCTTCTGCTTTGACCTCCTCATACTCAGATTTAATTAATGACTTTGCCTTATCAATTATTTCTACATAAGTTACAAGAGTTAAAAGTTGACGAGGATGAAACATCTCATACCATTTACGAATACCATAGAGGTACATATCCGGGCCTCTGTGAGTATTTTCAGGAATTTCCTGAGTTGGCATAAACCCGGCTAATTCCCAATCATTTCTCTTATTAAGCAAAAATAACTCTGCTTTTTGAACACCTTCATAATCTATCGCCGTAGGGGTTCTAAATTCTAGTAGACCGCTTCCTTTTCTATAAGCAACTGCATAAAATTGATGTCCTAACCCAGATGATTGAGATTGAGCTTTTATCGTTTCATCTTGAATTACACTATTACAATTAGGACATCTGCCTACACCTCTGCTAATAGTTGTTGTAGTATCCGGATCATACTCTCCATGATCTGTTTCAATAGTTGTTCCCTTCCCCTTTCTGCCCTTAATCAATTCAAAATCAACTCGCTTATTTTCAGGGTTAGCAATTGGCTTTACTGCATACCAATCACTTGTAATTTTCCTCGCCTGTCCTTTCCCTGCATAATTGCTAGTTTTACTTAACCACCAATTAGGACTCAACGGAACAACAGACTCACAACTTGGACAAACAACCGTATGCGCCCATAAATAATTCTGCACAGTTTCCCCAGGTAAAGAAGGGAAAAATTCAGCTAACCTTTTCTCAGCTTCATCCCCTACCCACTTCACCCATTTATCAAGATCCTGCTGCAAATCTGGGCCAAACTTTAGCGGATATTCCATCGCCGCCTTCATCGTCACCACCGCCACAGGATTTAAATCAGAAGCCAGCACATTTAACCCATATCTCGCCGCTTCAAAAGGTATACTTCCACCACCTGCAAAGGCATCTAAAACAGTTGGTGTGCGAGTTCCCCAAAGCTTCTCACAATAATCCTGCACCTTCTTAATTTGCACAGAATTAGGCGGTGTTTTATATAGCTTTACCTCCTTCCCCGGTACTAACCCCAGCAAATATTCAAACTCTTGCATTGTAATATCTGCTGGTAATAATGAAGCCAACACACTGGCGCGACTAAAAGATAATGGCTTACGCGAATACCAGCGATGTAAACCTTTAAATGGATTTCCCCCATGTTCAAAATTAACTTGCTCGTTTAATACCTGCACAGGCATCATTTTTTCAATAAACACAGCAGGGCGTTTGGAGGTTGAGTCAGTCATGGGTGTGTAAATATTCTGGTATTAATTTATATATTGTAAGGAAAGCACCTTGTTTAGATAAAAAATAGCCACCGGAAATGCTGGCATTAAAGAGAAAGATTGAGAATATAATTATTTTTTAACTGACAATTTACGTTTACTCTACAATATTCTGTTTCAGAATAGCTTATTTAAGCCATCCATTCACCAATTCCTGACCAGGCAAACTCTAATGGTCTTCGGTCATATTCAGGGATTTGTCTAACCACTAGAATCATTAAATGAAGTCCCCCTATTTGATTTAGTCTTTCTCCTATCTGTTTTACTCGTTTTTTATTTACTCCTGAATAAACTTTTCTATTTGAACTATCAATTCTTTGGGAACACTCATTAGACATTTTTAATAACTCATTTAAAAGTTTGCCTACTTCGTCTGTTGGCGAATTAAATGTATCATTTTTCCATTCACTTTTTATTTTTATCAAACATTTTTGAAAAGCTTTACTTAAAGTGTCAGGGATTTCGGTTAATGAGAGGTCATAGCCAAAATCTAATGGAACTCCATCAATATAAACAATTTGATTTGCATTAGCGAAACCAGATAATGTAGCAGAAGTACGACAATTTAAAATGGTATGAATATAATATTCTTCATTTACATTGGTGTTTTCTTTTGATTTTGCTAACCATACAATTCTATCACCTGGATGTATTTTACAAAGTTCATGAATAATACCGTTTATAGGATTGATGTCATGATCATTTTTAGATTTTTTTAAAGGAAGTGTAATATAATCATCTTCATCTAGGTAAATTTTATCTTCACCAGGGATATTGGTTATTAATACCTGATCACCTGCTTTACAAGACCAAAAATCAACTATGGGATTAATGTTGAGTTCATCAGCAAAAGTAGTATAACGTACAAGGAAAATAAAATCATCCGGTTGACATAGCCACCGAAAAGCCATGTTTGTATCTAAGATATTTGTACCTTTTTGGTAAATTGCTCTTTGAGTAACTTCTTGAATTTTTGAAATTGCTTCTTGAATAGGTATTAAAAAACCCTCCCTCTCCTTGAAAAAACGGAAATCAGCTAGTTTTTTATGTATTTTTTGTTCAATTTCTAATGGATTATCAACATCTTCAGCATAGAGAATAGTAAATGGCGCAAGCACACCTGTCGTATATAATTTTTTCGCTCTAGCTTTAGGATCTTTTGTTGTATAACCAATCTTAAACAAATTGTCTTTATAAGAAGGGTTACTAAAAATATAGATGTATCCAGATTCCATAATATTTTCTAAATTAGGAATAATGTGTAACTATTGATAATATATTAGTATCGTTAGTCAAAAATCATCATTCAACAGTCATCAATCACCCAAAAGAACACGAATCGCTTTTAAAGCCTGATTGCGTTTACCATTGCTAATTTTGGCAAACCAGTAATGCGATTCCTCATAACTCATGGCTCTAATCCCTTGGGCAATATTCGCAATCCGTTCTATTTTAGAAAGCGGTTGCAAAGTCTGAAACAATAATGCCAGATTTATCCCTGATTCCTCATTCAAAACATAAGGAGTTTGGCGATTGTGACTTAGAGTTTTGGGGTCATAATTATTCGCCTTCAAAGAATCATAAATTGCTTGTTTCACCTGAATTAAAGCATTGCCCTTTAAACGCCCAATTCTTTTGGCAGAAGGACGCTTTTTTTCACCAGCTTTTTTATAAGCACATTGATACAACTCCAGGGCAAAGTTATTATTATCTGTAGGAACCACTCGCAATTGAAACTCTTGCATCTCAGTACGTTACTTTCGCCGTCAAATTCAGCCTGTCAACCGGATTACGATTCAGGGCTTGTTTGATATTACTGATTTCTGCGCCGTTTGGTTGCACTGGAGATGAAAATTCAAATACGAGCTTCAGGGACACGTCAGCTTTTACATCCGGGCTACTTAGCAAAGTGTTAACAGCCCCCTGAAAACTCTGAAATCCTTTGACTGGCCCTTGATACTCTAACCTGATAAACTGTTCATTAACAGTAATAGTTGCCGTTTGGTCGATTTGCAAGGGTAGCTTGATCAACATAGGGAAGACCGTCATCAACTTGCGGTAGTCCATCACCTGCCCAACGGAGATTTCCAACGACTGGATACCCTGAACTTGATTATCTTGGATGCGATCGCCTAATTCATTAAATACCCGATCGAGTGTTCCCTCCAAATCAAATTCTTCCGGCTTGGCTTTAAACAGAGGTGAATCATTCCAGTCATCGTCAATTTTTTCGCTACCGTTAGGTGTGCGGGGTGTACCAGTACCGTAGGTTAAAATGCTTGCTGGGGTTTCCCTCTCCTCTACTTCGCCATTTCCGTAGTCAACTACAATTTTGAAAGTTGTAGTTTTAGCGATCGCTGTTTCATGTTCATCACTAGGGCGAAACTCCCCTGTAACCAAATTCCCATCCTGATACAGCTTAATCGTCAAAGCCCCTGATGCTTTCCACCGTATCCGCACAGGTTTTACCGATTCTGTACTGGACAAGACTTGAGCATTCAGTTCAATTTCTCGCGGTTTTGGTGGTTCCAGAATTCCCCGGCGGTAGAGTTCTATCCTCTCAGAAAATTCTATGGAGTCGGGCAGAGTAAATTTACCGTCATCGGTTTTTATAAACAGCTTTTCACCAACCTTCATATCCCAATTACCAGTCTGCAACCCCTGGCGGATAGTATCTCGCAGCTTGGATAACTCAGCTTCGACAAATATATTTAAACTCAGGTCTTTGGCAAAAGCCTCTTTCAATGCTTTAGTTGTCCAATGGTTTAACCCAGATGGCCACACCTTCTGCAAAATGTAAGCAGGTGCATAGGGGGGTAATTCTTCAGCACGGATTTTTTGACAATCTTTTAGTGCTTTTAAAATGACATCTTGTTGATTATTTTTGCCCTTGATATCGCTAGAATCTTGTGCAGAAAGAGTATAGTGCATTAAGCCTTTAGCAGCTTTTACGGGGTCATTAGCGGGGTAAAATAAGTGGCGGTAGGCATTGGTTAAAGATACCCTTACCCCTAAATCAAGAGAACCTTTTTTATCTTTGAGTTGCTTTTGCTGATTTTCTGATAAATCTTGCAAGCGATTGGGAGAATTGAGAATATTCTGAATGGCGCGGAACTCCCTAGCGTTGTCAATCGCTCGTTCTAATTCTTGCTTGTTTGCAACTAAAAATAATAAACGATTTCTAAATGTGCGAAACTTACCTGACTCGCCTGTTTCATTAAAAATTTTCTCCACCATTGGCGGTGGCCCTTCAGTGGTTACAGAAATAGTCGCCTCGCTAAAGTCAATTAAACACAGGGCGATGCTATCCGACACATCATCCACTTCTGCTGGTGATTCCGGTGCAGGAACTAGTTTGAAAAATTTATCAGCAAAAATGGTATCGCGGCGACTTCGTAAATCATCCTTTGCCTCGGTAATTCCAACTTGGGCTTTTTCTTCGGCAATAATTTTATTGATTGATGGTTCTTCCTTGAAACGAGCCAAAGTTGTCATTGGATCATTTTCCAAGTACCAAGCAACTTCACTCAGTTTTTCTAAAGCAGTATCAACAAAGCCAATTTCTAGCCCTGGTGTCAACAAAGATAGATTTAATTCGGCGCGACGAATACCCGCAGATATACCTTGAGTAATAGAATGCAAAAAAATAGTCCGGGCTACCCAGGTTGAAAAGGGAGGTTTACCAGCAGCAATCCATACTGCATCTTGTAACTGAGCGTGTGCTTCTCTACCATCTTTGTTGTAAATGTCTGCTTGGATCGTAATCCGCATCAAAGGACGTTCCAAACGGGCTGTTAAATCGCTGGTGATTTCCTCCTCAATACCAACAGGGATGTGGTGAGAATGAATTAGCGGTATCCAGTTAGTTGACTGTGGACTGTTGACAAAGATACCGTCTCTGCTATGTTTTTGATAGACGTAAAAAGAGTCTAATGGTTCTGTAGATGTAATTTTGGAAGGAAAAGGTGGGTTGGTGATAAGTATGTCGTAGTTGCCAGGGATGAACGGTGAATTATCAGTACTTTGCCATAGATAACGTATAACTCTAGCAAATAACCGCAAAGCGCCTCTGGTGCGTTGGAAGTTAGGAATTGAGGCAATCTTTTTAGTCAGCAGATTAAATAATTCTGGGTGGAAGGGATAACTCTGCTCAATACTGTCGGCATAGCGTGCATCTTTGCAACCATCTGGTAAATTAATCCGACTAGCTTTATAAGTTTGTAAATATTCTTTTGAAGCATTATTGGCAGCGTTAGCTTCAATACTGGCGAATACTCGCTGCTTAACTATATTGTAAATTTCAATATCAGTGCTGGGTTTAATGATCCGCTCTTGCCTAGCGCTAGCGGAAATGGTTTCCCGGATTTCGGTGGTTTCTTCGCCAAAACTGTCAGTCGAGGAAGCCAGCGTGTAAACAAATACTAAATTATTACAAGATGCTGCTAAATCCATGAGGGCGAATAAAAAAGCAACTACCTGTCCAGCTAAATTGCTGTTACCAACTAGAGTAGCCTTGGCTTTTCTCAGGTATGAGGCAATTTCATCGATGATAATGACTGTGGGTTGCCCTTGGATTATCCTTTCTAAAACTACTGTGCCTGGACTGACTCGCTGTTCGTCAGAACCTTTAAGCAGGCTATAACCTGCTACACCATTAATTTGATAGGCAATTTCTCCCCAAAGGGTATAAGTGGTAACGCCAGTGTCCGCATGGTAAACACCGTTAACTGGATCGAGGTCTTGGCAAGCTAAAGCAGCTGCTTGAATCGGTCGATCTGGAATTAAATTTAGGTCAACAAAACGGTCTAGTCCAGAAATGTCCCGCCCATTTTTGGCAATGTGCCACAGAGCAATTTCATCATGGGTTTTACCACCACCAAAGCTGGTTTCCAGTCGGATAATTGGGGAGCCGACAGCAGCACCTACCAACCGCCCGAACACTTCCGAGATTAGGGTTTTTAAACCATCGGTGGCAAAAGTATTAGCGAAAAAGGCTGTGGGATCTTGGTAGACTTGGGGCGCAAGTCCTTCGACAACTAGCCGTAACTTAGCGGCAAATAAGTCAGAAGAGAGTTCTCCCTCTAAAATTTCTTCTCTAGGAATGCAGGTTTTAAATACTGAGGGAAGCATAGAAATATATTGACCGTTACTAGCTGAGGGTTGACAGTCAATACCAACCGTCAACAACCTAGTGTTTTTAAAAATACACTTACTTGTTTCAATTGATTAATTCTATACATATTCATGATATTTTTGCACTGATTTAGGTCACAAGCTACAAAAGTTCTTTAATTGACAGCATAGGTCATATTCGTGCGTTACTCCTGGGACTGTTCAAGGGCAGCGATCGCTATGCCAGAGAAATCAACTTCTCATTTTCGCTAAAGTATAGCAGAGGGGAAAAAGTCTTAATTAGCAGGGATAACGACGTTGTTTCCATGAATTCGCCTCCACATAGTTAGTGGAGGCAATAAGTCTAGCGGCGAAAATTACGGATTTGCAAGGAGCCTGCACAAGAATTGAGAATTTAGCTTTCACTTTCTTGCTTATTTGGCGACCATTGGTCGGCAAATATGTTTCGATATGCGAGTAGACAACATCATAGCTATTGTTAAATCCGTTTCTACAACTGGCTATTGGGCATCGCGCTCCGCTCCCGTCCCTAAAAAGCAATCCACGCCATACAACTAACTTTCTGGCAAAATGTCTCTGATTCGCTGATAACTTTCTGTATTCTGGGATATCCGTTCTTGGTGGAAAGCCGAATGATTCCTATAGATATGAAACGACTCATCAAAAAAAACCCTAACCCAGTTCGCAAGAAAGCAGAAGTAACCCCACCACCGATTGAACCCATTGAGATGCTTGAGAGTCAAAATATTTCTGAACCAGTGATTGAACACAATCCACCTGTGTACATTGAAGACTACGTTTCCGAATCCGAATACATTTCTGAACACTATCGCCCCCTACGCTCCGTGGGTAACTCTGGGTGGCAACCGTCTGATGTTTGGCGAGAGTTGAGGGTTGATGATTTCTGTCGCGGGTGAGTCAGTATTTAAACAGCGCGATGCCTGCGGTTCTTGCTAGCCTACGCTAAAATATAATCCCTGCATTTTGAAATAGTGGCAATTGAATTACTTGGGTTTGTTTGGCGTTATCCAGATTGGGCAATGCAATTCCTAACAACCTAACTCCGATAAGGCATTGTCTTACTGCGGGTTCTCTGATGATAGTCAGAGAATTTGATTTTTAACGTTAACGTGCATCCCCTTGTGAAGTGCTGCTCTAGCCTCAAAGCATTCCATCACTTGCATTAACAGGAAGATTAGCTAGGAATTAAGCCTTGATTAAGATAAGGTTATACAACAGAGTTTTCACTTGTATAAGTCCATTTTTCAGAGCTAACACCTTTAGGAGCGCTATTGCAGACCCCAGACCCTCCTGAAGTAGGAGACACAGTTTTGATTCTACGTCCTTTCTATGTAACTGGAAAAGTTGGGCTTGTTTGTAGTCGAGAGCCAGACTCAGATGGTCAATCAAGCATACGCTGGCTTATTCAAGTAGATTCAGATGAGGAAAATATTCTAGTGTCACTCAGGCGCAATGAGTTTGAGGTGATTACCCCAAAGTTAGAATAACTTCAGGCTGTTGCCGATGGCTCCTCACCAATTCCCAGTTCCTTCTTACTATGCTTTAACTGTTTCCAAAGTCCCTTAATTTGCTGATAAGCATCTTCTGGGTCAAGCTTACCATTGCTTTCTAAACTGGTGATCATGCCAACTTTTTGAGCAAATTCTTGCAAGTTAGCATTAAACACTAAGTTTTCTGGTTTAACTTGTCCGTAGTAGCGACCACGGGGGGAAAGGAATTTATTTTTGTCTTCCTCATGAGACTGGTTCATGACTTTACCTTCCTACTAATAAGTTTTCATCAATAATGAATGTCAACCCAGTTTCAACTATTTCCTTCGCCAAATGGCTGCTTGGAAATATAGTTAGCGATCACTAAAATCATGAGCCTTTCTTTAGTATGACTCATAGTCCCAAATCATCAAATGTAAAGTGAAGAATTTTAGTCATTTAGCTTTTTGGCTGACAGATGTCCTTGCCATGAAGCTAAAAACAGCTTAAGAGTCTAATCTTATTCAGACTGCTGAAGCGTTAAAAAATAAACTATCTCAATTCTTCAAGAATTGGGAAATAGTTCAGACACACAATTGCAATCATTAATGAGCTTGTAAAATGCTTACGACGGTAACTGAAATTCGCGGCATAACGGCTGCGGTCAGATAATTACAAGAAATAAAATAGGGGACTTTGAAAATGTTGTCCCCTGGTTTATATAGAAGTTCGATATGTAATATTCTTCTTCTTTTGTTTTGTGTTTTATGCAGAAATAACGAAACATATTGAAACTGCTCTCACACAGAAGTTAAACCTAGCATCAACAGCACCCGATGTAACCTAGCCAGATGCGTCACAACCAATGGTTTACATTCGCCATTGAAACGGCATACCATCATCGCCCCGAATCACTCCACACAGGGACAATTATGTGCGATGCGATCGCTGGATGAATGGCGCACTTAACCTTAAGCGGTCGCCTGCTCCAGAATCCAGTTGTTTAGCGTCAGTTCAACTAAGGCAGCAGCACTTCACCTAAAATAGTACAAATACACTATCAAACGCTTCATGAGCTTGTGAGAAATGCGGGAATTGGACACATTCGCCCTTCAGCATTCATATCCAAGCAATAGCCCTATAAAATTAGAACTATTAAGCTTTCAACGAGTAGGCAAGCAACTTCAAGCTTCTGAAGGTAATTACGATGATTGTGTAATGGCTCTATCTTTTGCGATCGCAGTTGGTGAAAGCTATCAGGGTATGTGGGATGATGTTGATTTTAGTAAAATCAGGAAAATACATTCATGAATCAATTAATTGTAGCAATTAAGAAAAAACAAAATACTGCTTGTTATTATGATTTAATTAGTAACAGAGCGAGTATTGCTCAAGCTTATATGTCAGAAAAAGAACTAATCATTAGTTATTACGAAACTTTTGACGAACCGATACTGCACGATTTAGCAAAAATATTGAAAGAAAAAGCTAGTTACAACCCTAAATATTTTATTAATGCTAATGAATCACTGGCAATACTACTGGGTTTCAATGACAAAGATAAAAAAAATGAAAATATTAATCAAATTGTATATAATCCTGAAATAGAAGATACTCTTTTACCATATAAAAGGGCTTTTGAATCGTTGCTACGAGATGGGAAAATATTATCATTAGAAGAAGTTACTATCAGTAACGACCCACTTTGTATTAATGTTTTATGCTTAATATTGAAATCATTTGAATATTATATATTCGGCAATAGTAAGCATTCTAAAATGTATGTTCCCCCAGGTGGTAAAATTGAAAATCCATTCAAGAAATGATAAAAAATGACACAACCAAGATGTAGAAGAATTGAGTCGGAAAAAGTAGAGATAACAAAAGAAATTAAAAAGCCACTAACAAAAAGTTTTGTATTTCCCATAAGAAACTACTATATTTATCTTAGCCAAGGGTTATATTATTTAATGGCTGAAAGTGCTAATTCAAGCATATAGGCATCGCATCCCCTACGGCTACTATCGGGTATCTCTGCATGGCGAAGATTTGGGGGATTGGTCGGAGCTTTGGGTGCTGGCGATTCTATCGGAGACGGTTGCTGCCGGGGTTGGCGGCGGCGATGTCAGGTTGACGGTGGAGTGTCTTGCGGGGGCGAGGGGTGGGCGGTTGAGTTTCGTTGGGAAAGCAAGGCTGACGGTACGTTTCGTGCTTTATCTAATTCTCTCACGCCGTTCCAGTTTGTATGCTTATCCCAAGTAATATTGAGAAGGTCAGCGCCATTGAGGAAATAACCAACAGTTAAAGCCTGACTACACAGAACACCCACCCAGAACAACCCACCACACTCGTAGAGTTTTTCCGTCAATCCCCCTTAGTTGGAATCGCCGAAGAACTCGACTTTAACCGATAGAAAAATGATATTTTATATAATATCACCCCTGTTAAAAATGAAACATTACAAAGAAAACATTCTGGAATTATGACTAAAGTAGAATTTACCATTCCTGTTCATTCTGTTAATAATGCCATTAGAGAAGAGGCAGAAACTAAAGCCAAAGAAGCTTATGTGATGACTCTACTTAAACATGGAGAAATTAGCAGTGGTAAGGCTAGTGAATTACTAGGAATTCCTCGACTAGAGGTAATAGATTTAATGTCTAAACATGAAATATCCCTATTTGACGATAGTATGACTTTAGAGGAATTTCAGCAAGAAGTTAATCAAGCAAAAGTGAAATTACAAGGCAATAATCTATGATTGTTGTCTCAGATACAACCCCATTAAGTGAACTTTCTAAAGTTGGTAGATTAGACTTGCTTCAGGCTGTTTTTGGTAGAGTAATAATTCCTCAACAAGTCTATGCAGAATTAACAACGGGGGATCATCCCGCAGTTTTAGCTGTAAAATCAGCCTTATGGCTAGAAGTTATTTCTATAAGTAATAACCAACTCATTGAACAATTACAATTAGAAACCGACTTGGATTTAGGAGAATGTTCGGCAATTATTTTGGCAGAAGAATTAAAAGCAGATCAACTTTTAATTGATGAAAAAGCTGGAAGAAAAGTTGCTATTAGTAGAGGCTTGCCAATTATTGGTTTAGTTGGAGTGATTATCTTAGCAAAAGAGCAAGGATTGATTGATAATGTCAAGAATATTTTAGATGATTTAATGAGTAAAGGAACAAGAATCAGCCCAAAAATTTATGATTATGCTCTGATTACAGCAAGAGAAATTTAAAACAATCTGACAATGAACCTATCCCCAAGTGGCTGGCTAGAAAATATCATCTCCCAACTTCCAGCCCTTACTCTTCTGCAAAACATGGGCTATGAATATCTCACACCACAGTCAGCCCTAGCCAAACGTGGGGGAAAACGTTCTAAGATTGTTCTAGAAGAAATCCTCACAGCCCAACTTCGCAAACTAAATCAGATTCAATACCGGAGACAAACTCACGCTTTCAGTGAAGTCAATATTCAAAAAGCAGTAGAAGCCATCAGCCAGTTCCCCTACGATGCACTTTATACCACCAGTCAAGAACTCTACGATTTGCTCACTCTTGGTAAAAGCCTAGAGCAAATTATTGACGGTGATAAAAAATATGAAGCAGGGTTTACTAAATTCAGCTTCTTGCAAGGCTCAACCCAACTGCCTTTACTTAATAATATTTACAAAAATACAAGCTCCTTTCAAATGTTCTAAAGTTCATACAAATGATTTATCAGTGAAGTTTTGGACTACAAGTAAATACTCTGGAGAGAGATGTGCTAAAAATGATTTTACGGCAAGTATGCTGTGGTTAACATCTATATACTTGTTAAGTATTGCACAAGGCATTTAAAGTTTAGATAATTCATTAAATTTGGTTAATATAGCAAGTCATGAACAAAAAATGGGCTGCCAAACGAATCACAATAAATCTTGCATCTGCTGAAAACGAAAAACTTGAAAAATATTGTGCAAACACAGGTAGACCTGCAACTGATGTGATTCGGGAGTTGATTCGCTCTTTGACAATAACCGAGTTGTCAGCGTCTGAACAGACTACACCTACGCTAAAATATGATGTTCCCATTCTGAAATAGCGGCAATTGAATCACTTGGGTTTGTTTGACGTTATCAAGGTTAGACAAGGAAATCCCCAACAACCTGATACTACGATTCTCCAAATCAATCGACTCAAACAGCGCTTTGGCTATCTCGAAAATTGTAGATAGTTCACTGATGGGAGCAAGCATTGTTTTACTGCGGGTTAACTGATGATAGTCAGAAAACTTGACTTTCAGGGTTAATGTGCGGCCTTGCGTTTCTTGCTGCTCTAGGCGTTGCTCGACGATTTGGGCAATCTGTTCGAGTTCTTGTAACATCTGACCGACATCGCTTAAATCCTGTGCAAACGAGGTTTCTGCACCAATCGATTTGCGAACTCGATTCGCTTCAACTGGTCGGTCATCTTCTGCTCTGGCAATCTTGTAGTAATAATGACCAGCTTTCCCAAAGTGGTGTGTTAGCTCCAAGAGCGATCGCACTTTTAAATCTGCGCCAGTATGAATGCCGAGCGAGTGCATTTTCGCCGCCGTAACTTCTCCAATGCCATGAAACTTTTCAATTGGCAACTGTTCTACAAATGCAATTGCTTGCTCCGGTAAAATCACCGTTAGTCCATTCGGCTTATTCTGCCCTGATGCCATTTTTGCAAGAAACTTGTTAATTGACACACCTGCGGTTGCCGTCAACTGGGTTTCTTGGAAAATTGCAGTTTTAATATGTCTTGCGATAGTAGAAGCGTAGGGGATGTTTTGCTTATTCTCAGTCACATCCAGGTATGCTTCATCTAGCGCAACCCCTTCTACTAAATCACTGTAGCCTTTGAATATGGCGTGGATTAAAGTGGAAATTTCTCGGTAAACGTCGAATCTCGGTCTGACAAAGATTAGTCCAGGGCATTTGGCAATTGCTGTTACTGAGGGCATCGCAGAGTGAATCCCAAACTTCCTCGCTTCATAACTAGCTGCTGCAACCACACCTCGCTGATTCGGGCTACCACCGACGACTAACGGTTTGCCTCGGTAGCTAGGGTTGTCCCTCTGTTCCACCGATGCGTAGAAGGCATCCATATCAACGTGAATTATCTTCTTCGTCTGCATTGTTGTTGAAGTATTACCATTTCTACCAAGCGGCGAGAACGACTATTCTCTCTTTAATTTGTGATTCGACATATTTGAGAAATTTCTCACTCCAATAGTACATTAGCACTAGAGCTTTTGGGCTTTCATCAGCTTTTTTATTGAGAAAGTTTTTGTAGCAATAAAGTTACACTTGATTGAGTAGCATTTTGTCATCACGTTGCCAACGCACGGATTGAGAGGAAGCAAGGGCATGACTATTGGTGTTTGGGTTCTTGGAGATCAACTTTGGGCTGGGCAGTCAGCGCTAAAGAGTTGCCTACAACAACACCAACAGACTCCTGTGATTTTTATCGAATCTCTTGCCCATGCAGGGCAACTTCCTTATCACTTGCAAAAACTGGTATTGGTCTGGTCAGCCATGCGTCACTTTGCTGCCGAATTGCGATCGCTTGGCTTCCCAGTAACATACGCTCAAAGCCAAGATTTCAATACACCTTTACTCCAATGGATTGAACAATACCAAATTACCGAACTGTGGGTGATGACTCCCACAGATCGCCCTTTTGCTACATTAATTCAAAAGTTAAACTTGACAATTCAAGTCACTTTTACACCAAATAACCGTTTTATCTGGAGTGATCAGGAGTTCATTGACTGGGCAAGTGGACGCAAACGCCTAATCATGGAGGACTTTTACCGCCAGGGACGAAAGCGGTTCAACATTCTTATGTCCGGCAACCAACCTGTTGGTGGTCGATGGAACTTTGACAAACAAAATCGCAAACCACCAAAAGGCAAACTGACCTTACCCGAAGCTTTATGGTTTGAACCAGACTCAATTACACAAGATGTAATTGACTTCATTAAGCAATCTGAGGCATTCCAGGACAATCAAAGTTACTGGCAATTAGAACCCTTCTGCTGGGGTGTAACGCGACAGCAAGCACTACTTGTAATGAAGTTTTTTATCGAAACACGTTTGTCTTCATTCGGGCCATACCAGGACGCAATGGTGACTGGCGAACAGACAATGTGGCACGCGATGCTTTCTCCCTATCTCAATATTGGATTGCTTCATCCCTTGGAAGTTGTTCAGGCGGCACAGCTTGCATATTTAGACAACAGCAGCGACTGGGAGCTAAACAGCATTGAAGGCTTTATCCGTCAGGTGCTTGGCTGGCGAGAGTATATGCACGGTGTTTATGTTTACCTAGATGATGACTATTCAGAACGTAACTGGTTTAACCACACTCATCCACTGCCTGCTTTTTATTGGACTGGCGATACACAGATGAATTGTCTGCACCAAATTCTAACTCAGGTTAAACAAATAGGTTATGCTCATCATATTCAACGGTTGATGGTGTTGAACAACTTTGCTTTGATAGCAGGTATCTCCCCCCAAGAACTTAAGGACTGGTTTCATGCCGCCTTTATTGATGGCTACGATTGGGTGATGCAAACCAATGTTATTGGTATGGGGCAGTTTGCTGACGGTGGAATGATTGCGTCTAAGCCCTATGCTGCTTCTGCTAACTACATCAACAACATGAGCGACTATTGTAAAAATTGTGCTTATAATCATCGCCAGCGCAGTACGGATAATGCTTGTCCTTTCAACTTTTTTTATTGGGACTTCCTGGCTCGTCATTACGACTTGTTAAAAGAGCAGCCACGTATGACTCAAATACTGCGTAACTTAGAGCGAATCTCTTTTGACGAGCTTCAAATAATCCGTTCTAAGGCTTCAGATTGGCACACCACACAATCAGAAACCGTTAACTAATAGTGTAAAATAATATTCGCAATTATTCCAGGCTGGCATTCGTAGGCTGTCGAGGGGTGGTTGTGGCAAGGGACAGGGAAGGCGATCGCATATACGCACTTATTACCGTTCATCCCGCAACCACTCTAACCCAGTTCTCAACGCCGCCTCCGCCGTGTAATAAATCTTTTGTTCGCCAAATATGCCCCCACTGCGGCTGATGATACGGAATTCCCAGCAGTGTCCAGGGGTGTAAAAGACCATCAGCGTGCTGCCGTTGATACAAACAACCGTATCAACTTTAACTTGGGACATTTACTGTTGTTGTGGGTGTGATGAGTGACATTTGGCGGTTTCATGATTAATGCTCTAGTTGAGCAATTCGTTGAAAAAAGTAACCACTTCCTCTTGCCGTGAGTATATATTCTGGATTTTCCGGGTCATCTTCTAACTTTAAGCGCAAGCGTGAGATATGCACATCCACCACACGAGTATCTGCATGTTGTTCTGCGTTATAACCCCATACTTGCTGCAATATTTCTCCACGGCTAAAAGATTTACCCGGATAGCTCATCAATAACTCTACTAAACTGTACTCTACACCCGTTAATGGAATCCGCTCACCTGCTTTGTAAACTTGTCGCTTATTGGTATCAATTTTGAGATTGTCTACAACCATTACTCCCAAATTAGAAATAGCAGCAATAGTTGTTCTATCGTTTCTTCGTCGCAGCAACGAGCGAATTCTTGACTCTAATTCCTTGGGAGAGAAAGGTTTCGCCATATAATCATCAGCCCCTAATTCCAGCCCAGTGATTCGATCTGCTACATCTCCCAATGCTGTAAGCATGATAATTGGCACATCTGATTGTTTCCGTAATTCTTGACAAACACCATAACCATCTAGCTTTGGCATCATCACATCCAGAACTATTAAATCAGGGGTCAACAGGCGAAAGGCTGACAAAGCTTCTTCACCATCACTAGCTGTAACTACACTGTAGCCAATCATTTCTAACCGCGTCTGTAAAATTCGGCGGATACTGGCTTCGTCATCTACTACTAAGATTGTGCCTTTATCATCTGATAAGTTTCTCAACGCTGTTCCTTTCCTCCACAGCGAGAACTCTTAACCATTCATTATCTGCTTATTAGGAGTCAAAAACGCAATCACATTTTTGACCTACAGTCACGATCAAGAAGCGATCGCTTTAAGGCATCTGCCCGAAAAAGAGATTTATATCGAAAAAGATAAATTCTTCAACAAGGGACTCGTATTTTCCATAGTTTTGCAGTAAAGTGTTTATTCCGTGCAAATTATTTATACCTAACTTCTCCCAAATTTACCCATCCAAATTTTTGAGCCAATTCTTTCAAGGGAACAGCCAATGAAAACTTCTAATGATATAGATACTAAGAAGATCATCAAAAAATCTGACAAGCTTACCCTGAGACAGATGAAATTAATCGAGGAGGCTGAAGACCAACTTCTTGAAGCTAATACTGTCAATTCTCCAGCCCCTGTGGTTGAGGTTGAGGAGAAACCAGTAGCAATTTCAGAGCCTAGAGTTGCTGACTATATTCCATTTCTTGACAATCCTCCAGTACAATCTGTGGGCAAATCAGGCTGGCAAGTTTCTGATGTCTGGCGGGATATCCGCGTGGATGATTTTTGTGGGTAGAGTCTCTATGATTTAATCTGGAATGGTAGCAAATATTGGTGTCAGAGAAACTTTAATGCTTTCAGGAACAATTCAACCTTACAGTCAAAGACAGACCGTTTTACGAACCGATGACGGTGATTTCCTGATTCCTGGGCAAGAAATTCACCGCTTGGGGTTGTGGCGAATGCGACGGTTAGGGCTATTGTGGGGACAAAAGGCAACTGCCCAAGCCGACCAATCGTTTATGAATGATACTCAATTTCTTGGAATTATTGGAATTATCAAGTTGAATACGCTGCAACTTGAAAACTTCTCAACACTCATTGAAGCAAGCAAGCAATTACAGTACTAGACATAATTATCAATAAGTTTATGCCCCTGGCTGCTAGCTATTATCGCGCAAGGAAGTTGCGAAGCTGTGGCTCTTAAAGGGAATGCAATTAAGTTATGATTTGGGTAGCCTTGTCTACCCAAATCTAGCCATGAGCCGACCACAATTAAACATCAAGTTTGATGGTGAGGGGGAGAAAGAATTACTTGAGACTGTCAAGACACGGGCGCAGGATGAACGTATTTCTCTCAAAGAGTTTGTTTTGGATGCCTTGAAAAATCGCCTGACAGTTCACCTTGCTACCCAATCTACCCAACCTAAACCAGCTCTCACTAAGCCAGAGGTAGACGAACTGAAGCGGCGAATAGTTGATATTCAGATAAGTTTGATGGGTGAGGTTAGGAAGGATAGAAAACAAATTGCCGCACTAGCAGAAGCGATCGCTCTGATTGAGTCACGCCTGGATGTCCTCGACCCTCCCAACACAGTGACAGTTGAAGAAGATAGTCAGGCTAGACAGTCTAGACAGGAGGAAACCTGGGAGAATGATGCTGTTGACTTTTTAGATGCAATCAGCTGGGGTGATGATAATGGGTGAGATTAACGATTTACGATTCACTGCGCCACCATCCGACTTGGAGCGATGGGAATGGTTTTTTAAGGAGATGGAGAAACGCGGACTAATAACTATTTTTGAAAGCTCCAAACAGTACGCCAACCGGGGCGACTCGAAACTAAAGCGGCAGTATTTCAAGGTCAAGTTAAATGCACAAAACTCTGATTAGTTTCTTTGACTAGTCTAGGGTATTGGCTGCCTCAAGTAATAGTTCCACAGTTGTTGCCAAGAGCGTTCGTACACGAGTTAACTGATTTCGGCGCTCAATGCCCCTACGGGCTTCAGTGTTTCGCGGATCGTCATCATGGCTTAAATGAACAACTTTCACTTTCTGCTGTTTTTCGGATGGTTCAAATATTGGCTCCGATGCAGTGAGTTTGTTGTATCCATAAACTCCACTTGGGCGCTTGACATTATAATGATGTACTTCACAGCCGAGAGGGGCAACGTAGTGTCCTTCTAAATTATTCAATTGCTCACGCAACTGTTCCACAAGTTCAGCGATCGCTTCCATTTGTGCAGCAACGCCCAACGATTCAGAACTTTGAGGGCAACCTCTTGACATCAGCATCATCACTGCCGCTTCGCGGCGCGTGGTTCTAAAGGTTTCCTCTGTGCGTTCCCACTCCTGTTGCCGTTGGCAAGACGCAATCTGCCGCACGCGAATTAGTTCGATCTCTTCATCTGGAGTCAACTTAATAGCTGCTCCACAAGTTGGATAATTGAAGCATTCTCCAGGGTCAATACCCGGTTGCAACATCATTGAGGCACAGTCAAAGCCAAGTCCACATATCTTACGTGGCATAATTTCAATTTAGTTCTAGCTTAATAAATTTATTTTAATAGCTAGAACAAAAGGCTGTGTAAATGTAAGCATATAAAAAAGTTCAACAATTCTAGTCTCTCAAAGCATTGATTTTTCGTGGTTGGGTGCAAGTCCACATAAAAATAAGTTGAACAATTTGGGGATGGAAAAGGGATCAATTTACCACTTTTTCAACACAGAGACACCAAACTCAAATAAAAAAGTTCAACAATTAGGAGAGTGATTCTACCCGAATGTGGGCGCGATCGCTCTAGTAATAACGTAGCGATCGCACGGCGGGGCGGTAAGACTTGTGAGCGATTCATGGACGGATGCCTGGAGCGGGGTAAAGCACCCAACAGAAATTGTTGAACTTTTTTATTTATTGTTGTATTTA
>NZ_JAYGHE010000080.1:0-5556 GCF_034931145.1 Nostoc sp. UHCC 0252
CTTTCACCAACATGCGATCGCGGAGGGTGCATGTTGGCAACGGAATAAAAACTATTGCGTTGCCGATGAATTTTGCTTGTCTTTGGTATCGTCTTTGATGCGTAATCCAAGCGATAACCATTTACAGGGTGCTAACTTTCAGTTATAGTTAGCCGTAACTTATTATAGACACAATGCAACTATAACTTTGACTTGGTGCAAAGATAGTTTACAAAAGTTGCTCAGGCGGTTGCATATTATCGTTTTAACGAAGTATTGAGGTATTGCTGCACAAGTATGCCTTCGGGAAAACTTTTCTCCCTTACTTCGTGCCTGTCCCTCAATCTCTAAGATTCGGATCATGGATAATTGCAACCGCCTTGATGCAGAACCGTCTGGGAATACAAATTGCCTGCTTTAATTACAAAAATCATCTACCCGAATATCTCGCCAGACATCAGAAACCTGCCAGCCAGAGTTGCCCACCGATTGTACTGGAGGATTGTCAAGCAGTGGAATATAGTCAGGAATTCTAGGCTCTGAAATCGCTACTGGTTTCTCCTCAACCTCAACCACAGGGGCTGGAGAATTGACAGTATTAGCTTCAAGAAGTTGGTCTTCTGCTTCTTCGATCAACTTCATCTGTTTCAGAGTAAGCTTGTCGGATTTTTTGATGATTTTCTTAGTATCTGTATCATTAGAAGTTTTCATTGGCTGTTCCCTTGAAGGCATTGGCTTAAAATTTGTCTGAGTAAAGTTGGGAGAAGATGAGTATTAATAATTGCACGGAATAAACACTCTACTGCAAAACTATGGAAAATACGAGTCCCTGGTTGAAGAATTTATCTTTTTCGACATAAATCTCTTTTTTGGGCAGATGCCTTAAAGCGATCGCTCTTTGGGAAAACCTTTTTGGTTTACTGAAAATACACGTCGAAATTTACTCTATTGTTTATTTTTGTAAAGATACAAGAGGAATTTACGTAAGAGGATGTTTTAAAAGTGGGGAACTGTTGTAAGGAAACTCACAAGGTTTAAGCTGAAAGATTGAAGACATCAGCACCTTGTGAGCAAATGACTCACAATTTGGTGAGGCATCAACACTTGAATCCTTATAAGATTAAGCAAAATTTAATGATAGGTAAACGAAACTTTAATTTTACATACTTCTTGAATAATTTTCGGCTTTTTACCTTAATTTAATTGCCTCTAGAGAAAATTAAGTTAGCCTAAAAAGGCTAGATAATTCTAATTATATAATTTATGTTTGAATAGGTTGACACGATCAAAGAAGAATGGTAAATGTTTAGTTATTGTAGTAAATTGCGTTAAATAAGCAAGCAATACTTTTCAAATATTCCATTATCAGTAATTTTTCTAGATAGCAAATTATAAAAGTTTGGTTTTTTAACAGGCTCAAAAGCTGCAAACCCTTGAGAAGAATAGGCTTTTTAAATCACACAGACTCTACGAAATTGTCCCAAATTAGGTGTTGAGAGGGTACATCATTAAAATGATTTCTTGTCCTTCCCAAGTTTCATTTAACTGAGACATTATAAATATATTAATTAGATTTTTTTAATTTTGGAAATCCCTGATAGAACATATGCTAGAAAAAAATCACAATAGCTATACTTTTCCGATGATTGCCATCGTTGGCATGAGTAGTCTATTACCCGAAGCGAAAACAGTAGGAGAATTTTGGGAGAATATATTATCTCGAAAAGATTGTATTAAAGAAATTGTTGATGCTGACCCCAAAGAATTCGACGGATACTGGAGATTGGATGAATACTATGACTCTAACCCCTTAGCTGTAGATAAAACCTACGGTAAAACAGGAGGTTTCATTCCCGAAATCCAATTTGACCCCATTGAATTTGGCATTCCACCCATTCATTTAGAGTCGATAAGCACCACCCAATTATTTGCTCTGGTGGTTGCCAAGCAAGCTTTAGCGGATGCAGGTTATAGCCGGATTTCTCCTACGAATAAACTAAAGGGCGATCGCACAGGAGTAATTTTAGGGGTCGGTGGTTGTGGAAATATTGCCTTTACGCTAGCCACGAGGACGAATATCCCTCAATGGGAAAAAGTCATGGGTAATATAGGATTGCCCGAAGAAGTTGTCCAAGTGACGCTAGAAAAGCTGCAAAGCTTATATGCTGGCTGGCGGGAAAGTAGTTTTCCAGGTCTTTTAGGCAACGTAGTCACCGGTCGGATTTCCAGCTACTTCGATCTAGGGGGAACGAACTGCACACTTGATGCAGCCTGTGCTAGTAGTTTAGCAGCAATCAAAATGGCGATCGCCGAATTAGCGGATGGCAGTTGTGATGCAGTGTTGACAGGTGGAGTTAATGTCGATAACTCGATTTTGGCCTATATGTGTTTTAGTAAAACACCAGCTCTGTCTAAACAAGGTCTGTCTCGTCCTTTTGATGCTAACTCAGACGGAATTGTGCTAGGAGATGGCATTGGAATGCTCGTTCTCAAACGATTAGAGGATGCACAAGCCGATGGCAACAAAATTTATGGCGTAATTCGAGGCATCGGTTCATCGAGTGATGGTCGTGCCAAAAGCATCTATGCACCGAGATTTGAAGGACAAATCAAAGCCTTGAACCGAGCTTATCAAAAAGCAGGTATTGATCCTCAAGAAATTCAGTTAGTAGAAGCTCATGGTACCGGAACTGTGGCTGGAGACCTGTGTGAAATCAAAAGTATCTCTGCGGTGTATCAAGAACATCAAGTTCCTGGTGCTAGCGTGGCTTTAGGCAGCGTTAAATCGCAAATTGGCCATACTCGCATTGCCGCAGGTGCAGCTTCTTTGATCAAAGTCGCTTTAGGTCTTTATCATAAAATCTTGCCACCCACCATTAACGTTACTCAACCACATCCTCAACTCGATCTAGACCGCAGTTGCTTTTATATCAACACTGAAGCCAGACCTTGGATTCAACCGGTAGACGGCTCAAAACGACGTGCAGCAGTTAGTTCTTTTGGTTTCGGTGGTACCAATTTTCATGTCATCGTCGAAGAATATCAAACAGAACATGAATCTGCCTATCGCATCCACCAACTACCAGAGGTATTTATCGTTCAGGCTGCCAACGCAGAGGTTTTACGCCAAACTTGCCAAGAACTGCTAGCAAAATTCAAATCAGCCGAAGGAGACAATCACTATCATCAATATTGCAACAGCCAGAGAAACACCCGTATCCCTGAAAACTCAGCTCGACTAGGTTTTGTCAGCGAATCATTAGAACAGACGATTGATTATCTCGAACAAGCATTAACCCTATTATCTAAACAATCTTCAGAGGCATGGCAACATCCCAAAGGCATTTATTATCGTTGCAGAGGATTAGACCCAGATAGCAAAATCGTGGCGCTGTTTCCCGGTCAAGGATCTCAGTATCTCAATATGGGCAGTGATTGGGCGAAAAACTATCCAGAGTTGCGGCAAGTTCTGGCGCAACTCGATGAAAATTTTGCGGCTGAAAATCATTCTCCTCTCTCCCAGATTATTTATCCGCCATCGGTTTTTAATTCCGAGAAACTGGAACAGCAAAAAAATGAGCTATTGAAAACTGAAAATGCTCAACCAGCGATCGGCGCTGTGAGTGCAGGTATTTATCAAGTGCTGAAAAAAGCCGGATTTAAACCGGATTTCGTTGTTGGTCACAGCTTTGGTGAGTTAACAGCTTTGTGGGCATCGGGATCTCTGAGCGATCGCGCCTTTTATGAATTATCTATTGCTAGGGGGCAAGCAATGAGAGTTAATCCCGATTCCCCCACAAAAGTCGGTTTAATGTTAGCAGTCAACGCCAACGAAACCAGACTGCAAAAATTTCTGACTCAATTTTCTGATGTCACCATCACTAACTACAATTCCAATGCTCAAACGGTTTTAGGCGGCTCTCAATCATCCATTACAACTCTACAACAACAATTAAATAGTGAAGGCATCAAAACAACACTATTATCTGTAGCCAATGCCTTCCATACCAAATTTGTCGAACACGCCGCCCAACCTTTTGCCGAGAAAATTTTGCAAACGAATTTTGCTCAACCCTTAATTCCGGTTTATTCCAACGTCACGGCTCAACCTTATCCTGAAGATACAGAGAAAATTCAACAGATTCTTGCCCATCATTTACTCAGTCCCGTAGCTTTCAAACAAACGATTGACAATATTTATGCTAAAGGCGGCAGAGTTTTTGTCGAAATCGGCCCAAAAAATGTCTTAACTAGTTTTGTAAGTGACATCCTCAAAGACAAAGAGCATATAGCGATCGCTCTTAATCCTTCATCCCCCAAAAGTCCCGAATACGAATTCCGACGGGCGATCGTCCAGCTATTAGTAGCCGGTCTTGACCTCAATGGATTCGACCCCTATGCACTTCCTAAACCTGTGGCAGAAGTTAAATCTAAACCCGGTCTAGCGATTACTCTCAATGGCGGATTTTATCTCAACCCTGACACCAAAGAACTCAGACAAAAAGCACTTGTGGAAAAAGATACAACTGTTTGGGATAACTTTCTCCACTCATATCTATCTGTCCCCCAACCCTCGTCTGATTTAGGTACTGCCAATAGTCTGGCAACAGAGCTATCAGCAATCACATCAGCCATTGAAGCAAACGGTTCGTATCCTGCCAGCAATGCTGAGGAAACCAGAGTTACCTCATCTGTAGATTTCAATTTAGAACCCGAATTTCATCGTTCTGAGGTTACTCAAATCGAGGAATTTTCCCAGCAACAAATGATCACCCCAGAGGAAATAATCATGCAAAAAGCTCTATCAAATTCAGTAAATACACTTACTTTTCCAGAAACTCCCAGCTTACAGATAGCTAACTATCAAATTAGCGATCAAATTACATCTCAAAATTTAATTAGTACCATTCATCAACAATTCCATCAAAATCAAGCCCAATATCTGGATTTACTCTCAAAAATCATCGATCGCCAAAGTCTGCTACTCGAACAATACAAAGAGTCAGAAGTTCTGCCTCAAGTTATGCAAAACCTAGAGAAAGTTCTCGAACTTTTGCAAACAAATTTAGGTTACATCAATGCTAATCATCAATACTATCTCCAGAGTCAACTAAGTTTGCTACAAAGCAACGGGCAGCCAAAAGCAGATTTAACCCCACCGTTGATTCCTCAAGACCAGCAGGGCAAAAACCAGCCTTCACTTCAGATGTCTGTAGCAGTCACAAATGAAGTCTTAACAGCACCAACAATCTATCTGCCAACAGATGAAGTAGTAGCAAATAATTTACCTTCTCCTCCTCAAGCAACTGTCTCAGAAATAACTGCTTCATTGCAACCATTAGTTATTTCTTCAGACTCAATCAATATAACCGAGGAAAAGCCAACAGAAACGACTCCAGCCACCTCCCAACCAGCTGCTTCATTGCAACTATTAGTCATTGACTCAGACTCGGTTGTGAGTAAGGAAAAACCGCTAAATACAGTTTCAGACGGTAAAGTGGCTGTAGTCAGTTCTCCGAAAGTAGAGACTACTAACTTCATCAGTAACGTAGATATAGAAGCCATCAGTACATCCTT
>NZ_JAYGHE010000080.1:5933-32850 GCF_034931145.1 Nostoc sp. UHCC 0252
AGTCGATTACATCAAACAAGTTGTCTCTTCGACTGTATCCATCGCCGTTGAAACTTATTCAGAAACGAATGGCATTACTCGCCAACTTGTAAAAAAAAATGCTTGAGCCGACCTGACCAACGCCAAATCGCCTTAGCTCAAGGGCAGATATGGCTAATTACAGAAGGTGGAAGTGGGCTGGGGTATGCTCTAGCCAACAAGCTACAAGAGCAAGGACAAAAAACGGTTGTCTTACAGTTTCCTTCCCTTCCCACAACCACAGAAAACTCGACGGATATGATTGCTTTAACCGAAACCACAGAAGCCTATTTACAAACAACCCTCAAAACCATTCAAAGTCAATTTGGTGCAATCGGTGGGTTTATTCATACTCATCCGTCGCCTAGAACAGCTACATCGTGTGAAGATTTACTCCCACAAGAAGATATAGACATCGTTCAAGCTGTTTATTTTCTAGCTAAACATCTCAAACCTGCTCTCAATCGTGGGACTAAATCTGATTACAGAAGCTATTTTGTCACAGTGACTCAAGTCGATGGTGAATTGGCTACTTCTGGGGAAAAAGCTTGTTCTGTGATTGGCACCGGTTTATCTGGATTAGTCAAAGCCTTACACAGAGAATGGCCAAATGTGCATTGTCGTTGCCTAGATATTAGTCCACAACTACAACTAGACACAGCTATTGAGAGCATTATCGAAGAAATTGCCGATTCTGATTCGGGTTTAGTTGAAGTCGGACGCACTCAAAAACAGCGCATGACTCTCTGTTTAGAAAAGGCTAAAGCCGTCTATTCTCAAGAAAACAAGCCAAACCATCAAAGTGTATTTCTCGTCACTGGTGGAGGGCGAGGAATTACAGCTGATTGCATCCTGGGATTAGCCAAAGCTTATCAATCGAAATTCATTTTGTTAGGACGCACTTCTTTATCACCTTCTGAACCTGCATGGGCTGATAACTGTACAGATGAGCAAACACTAAAACAACGACTGATTGCATATCTAGCTCAACAAGGTCAACATTCCACTCCTGTAGAAGTTAATAAGATATTACGTGCAGTGATTTCTCAACGAGAAATTCGCCACACCCTAGAAGAAATCAAACAATTCGGTGGTCAAGCTATTTATGAGAATATCGATATTACTCAAAAAGCCGAAATCGAAAAACATCTCCCAGATATTGAACGACAACTAGGAACGATTACAGGAATAATTCACGGAGCAGGTAACTTAGCTGATAAGCGAATTGAGAAAAAAACCTTAGCGGATTGGCATCAAGTATTCAATGCCAAAATCATCGGTTTAAAAAATTTACTAGCTGTACTAAATGTGAAAAAATTGCAGCAGGTTCTTTTATTTTCTTCCGTGTCTAGTTATTTCGGCAATGCAGGTCAAACCGATTATGCCCTAGCTAATGAAATCCTGAATAAATTTGCATATACTTTGCCCTCTCTTTATCCGCAAATACAAATTACGGCTATTAATTGGGGACCTTGGGAAAAGGGAATGATGAATCCGCTGCTACAAAAATATTATCAAGAGCAGGGGATTGATCTGATTCCTGTGGACGTAGGTGTGCAATTCTGTCGAGATGAGTTAAGGATTGCTAAAAATCATCCCGCTCAACAGATTGTAATTACTGGCTCACTCAGTATTCCAAGTAATTACACTTTAGAACAACAACACCAAGACGAATATACCCGAAAGTTAACAACATCGGAAAATCCTTTTTTACAAGATCATGAAATTGGCGGTTCTGCTGTTTTACCGATGACTTGTGCGATGAACTGGATGGCGAAATCTTGTGAAGATCAATTATCTAATTATCAAGTCAGAGTCATCAGTGATTTTAATATTCTCAAAGGAATTCGATTTGCTAATTCAGCAGATTTTGACTGCACATCACGTCTAACTCTTCTGGAAATAGACAATGATTTGTTCCGATACTCAGTCCAAATTAGCAGTACGGCTAAAGAGAGAATTCGAGAATTTCATCATTACAAAGGAACTATCGCTTTAGCTCAAAAATGGGGAGAGATGCCGATTTACTCCGATCTAGATTTAGATGCGACTTCAAATAGTCAAATTGATAATTTATATGGAGAGAAAGGATGTCTTTTTCATGGTTCTGCTTTCCAAGGTGTACGCAAAGTTTTACAGATCGATAAACAGAAAATTACTTCGCTGTGTAATTTGTCATCTATTGACTTAAAGCAGCAAGGACAGTTTGCGGTTAATTCTTTTAATCCTTATGTAGCAGATGTGCAACTACATAATGTATTGATTTGGACATATTGGCATTTAAAGCAAGGTTGCTTACCCACCGCAGTCAAAAAAGTAGAACAGTTTTATCCTCTGAGTTTTGAGCAAGATTTTTATGTGACTACCGAAATTATTTCTTGTAATCAAACTCAATTAGTTGTTGACATTTTTGCTCATGACCAGCAGGGAAATATTTTTATGAAATGGCATCAGGTACATTTCCATTTATTGCAAAAATTAACAACCTTATTTTGGGAAAAGGAGGCTTAGTCAATAATGAGTGAGATAGCTATTATCGGTATTGGCTGTTTATTTCCCGAAGCCAAAAACCCCGCCGAATTTTGGGATATTCTCATGGCAGGTCGAGATGTCACTTCGGAACTGACACCAGAGGATTTATCAGGTAAAAACCCATCAATTTTCTATCATTCCGAAGTAGGGACTCCCGATAAAATTTGCTACACCAAACATGGCTATTTAAGAGGATTTAAATTTGATCCGCATGGCTATCGAACCCCCGCAGAAAAGCTCAATCAACTCGATCGCATTTATCATTTCTGTCTCTACGCTGCTAAAGAAGCCTTAAAAGATAGTGGTTATGGCGACAAAGAACAGATATTAAGCCAAACAGGGCTAATTTTAGGCAATCTCTCCTTTGGCACAGAATACTCTAGCCGATTGTTTTCGGCAATGCACTTACAAGCCTTGGAATTTTTTGTCAAAAAACTGCTTCGCTTTCCTAACTTTTCGTTTAAATCTCCGCTAGAAAACTTACAAATTGCCCCAGAAAACGCCATCACAGCCAGTGGCCCCACGGATGTAGTCTGTAAGAGCTTAGGACTGGGAGGAACGCGTTTTGCCATTGATGCGGCTTGTGCCACTTCTTTGTATGCGATGGAGTTAGCTGCTTATTACCTCAATACAGGTCAAGCAAAGATGATGTTAGCAGGGGCAGTCTGTAGCCCCGAACGTCTTCACGTTTTGCATGGGTTCAATGTTCTCCATGCCTTTCCCGGCCAAGGTAAAAGTATTCCCCTGGATAAATCCTCTGAGGGAATTAAGATTGGTGAAGGAGCTGGGATATTTGTTTTAAAACGGCTGTGTGATGCTCAAAAAGATGGCGATCGCATTTATGCAGTCATTGAAAATATTGGTTTATCTAACGATGGCGCAGGTAAACATATCCTTAATCCCTCTCAGAAAGGGCAATACCTAGCCCTGGAAAGAGCCTACCGCCAAACCCCATTAGCAGACTATATTGAATGTCATGCCACTGGCACAGCTGTCGGAGACAAAACAGAACTCAACACCTTAGAAAAGTTTTTTCAAGCTAAAAAAACTACCGCCAAGGTGGGAGCTAATAAAGCAAATTTTGGCCACTTGCTGACCGCTTCTGGTATGGTTAGCTTGATTAAAGGGATCTGGGTAATCAAAACAGGCACAATTCCTCCTACCATTGCCATTAAGGAGGCGATCGCCTCTGATCAAGGAAGCATCACAACTGCACAAATACTACAAACCCCTACCCCATGGCCACAAAACCATCAACCGAAGAGAGTCGGCATCAATGCTTTTGGTTTTGGTGGGACTAATGCACATTTAATTTTACGAGAGTATAACCCGGAAATCTTGCAGGCAACCTCAGAGAATCACATCCAACAGACAAGTGCATTAGCGATCATCGGTATGGACATTCATGTAGGTTCGGTAGAAGGTATCCAGGCCTTTAGCCAAGCCCTCTATACACAGCAAGAACTCAAGCAAGTTTTGCCCCCTTGTCGGTGGATCGGAGCAGAGGACACCTTAGACGAGTTACCCCCACCAGGAGTTTATCTAGAAAAGTTTGATTTAGATTGTTTACGTTACAAAGTTCCGCCAAATCAAGTCAGTTCTCTTTTGTTTGATCACCTGTTAATGATGAAAATCGCCGATGGCGCTTTACACGATGCCGGATTTAAAAAAGAAGAACGCTTTAGTAATACGGCTGTGATCGTGGCGATGGAAATGAATCTGACTGCCCATCGCAGTATCACTCGACTGAATATGCCTTGGTATGTGCGAGAGAGCGTCCAACGGCTTAAACTCGATCTCACACCGGAGCAAATTGACACCTTAGAATCTCTGCTCAAAGGCTCAATTTCACCAAGTTTTTACCTAGAAGGAATCACCGGCGGAATTGGCAATCTAGCAGCTAGTCGCATCGCCTCTTTATGGAACTTTACAGGCCCAGCTTTGACTGTATCAGCCCAAGAAGGTTCAGTACCAAAGGCGATCGAGATAGCTAAGTTTTTGCTAGAGCTGGGGAAAGTTGATGCAGTTGTTGTAGGAGCGATCGATCAGGCAGGTGGGTGGGAACAAGTACAATGGCGCAAAAATTCTTACTCTCTTAATAACTCTGTCACCTTTGGCGAAGGAGCTGCTGCTGTAGTTTTCAAAAAAGCCAATGAGGCAGACGAATTAGGACACAAAATCTATGCCACGATAGAAGCCCTCGCTATACAAAGCCATCAGAACAACTCAGTTGCTCAAGCAGCTAAACAAGCATTAGCCCAAGCCCAAATCAGTCCTGAAAATGTCGGATATTTAGAGGTCAGTCAAAATCCCCTTGCGCCACAAAATGAGCAAGAAATTACTCAACTTAACCAGTTATATTCTTTAAGCACTCAATCAGTAGGCTCGGTTAAAAACTCCATCGGTAATACTTTTGTTTTATCGAGTCTATGTAGTCTGATTAAAACCTCTTTGATGCTCTATCACCGTCGTTTACCCAATCATCAATCACAAAGCTTTGCTGCCATTAATGAAGTTAGTCAAGATGGAAGTTCTGCTCATTTAATTTTACAAGCAAGCCACTATCAAGCATTTGTTGCTGATTCCAAAGAACCCGTATCAAAAACTTTTACACAACAATTATTCAAGACTATATACAGTGGGTCTACGCGCATGGAAACTATTTTGTCTAAAACAGCTAATTTCCCAGAATTGAAGCTGCAACCAGTTCAAACAAATAAGCCGCCTCTGATTGTCGCTACCAATAACGAGTCAACTACATATTCTCACTTGAGCCGGAAACAGACTATTTTTAACCAACAGTCCATCATCAACAAGGAGTTAGAAATTTTATTTCTTCAGGTTCAAGAGGCATTTTATCAAAACTTGAGCAATCAATTAGCATCTAACAAAGTTTTCATGCCGACTTTATTAGTTGAAGAAAAACTCAGTCCTGACTTACCAAAAGAACAGGGTAATTTAATTGATAGTTTGTTAAGCCCAGCTATTGCAGTTAGTCAACTTAAGTCGAACCAGCAAATTCAAAAAAATGTTTGGGATTTTCAGCAAATCTTGGAAATGTCAGCCGGAAAAGTTGCTAGTGTATTAGGAGATTACTATCAAGAGGTAGATACTTATCCTATTCGGACTCGTCTGCCTTTACCGCCCTTTATGTTTGTTAGTCGCGTCACTAAAATGACAGCAATACGCGGTAAATTAGAGCCTTGTTATATTGAATGGGAGTATGATATTCCTGCTGATACATTTTTTGCTGCTCATCAGGTTCTCACAGGAATTATTCCCTTTGAAGCGTCTCATGTATTGCTGCTAGCTCTTAGTTATATCGGTTGTGACTTAATATTCAAAGGCAAGTTACGATACAGAGCGATTGATAGTGAGGTTGAGGTTTTAGGAGAACTTCCCCAAGCCGGAGAGACAATCCGAGGAGAAGTATTTATTAATAAAATAATTAAAACAAATAAAATTATACTGCTACAATATACATATAATTGTTATCATAGAGATCAACAATTATTGCGGATAAATGCTAATTCTGGGTATTTTTCCGAAACAGATTTACAGAAACCTAAAGGTTTACCAGAATTTAAGATTTCCCCAACAGAAAATATTAATATTACAACGTTTTCTCCACCCTTAATCTGCGACAAAGATTATTTTCAGGATGAAGACATTAAAGCTTTACAGGCAGGAAATTTTGCTGATTGTTTTGGATCTGCTTATCAATTAGCAAATCCCATCGATCAACTTCTATCTAGCCATCAATTGCTGATGATTAATCGCATTTTAAAGGTAGAAAGAGCAGGTGGTTTATGGCAGTTAGGAAAAATTGTCGGTGAGGTCGATATAAATCCAGAACATTGGGTATTCAAGGCTCACTTTAAAAACGATCCAGTTATGCCAGGAACTATGTTAGTAGAAGGCTGTAATCAAGTTGCTCTATTCTATATGTATTATTTAGGATTACATACTCAATTTCAGCAATTTAAAGCAACATGGGTGCCGCATATTGGCAAAAGTAAAGCCAAATTTAGAGGGGAAGTTAAACCCAAACATAGCAAAGTGCAATTTAGAGTTACAGTCAAAGAAATTAATAGTTCCCATCAGCCTTACATCATTGTCGTTGCCGAAATTTTATTAGACGGAACTATCATTGGCATTTGTGAAAATTTAGCAGTAAAAATGCAAGCATATAATTAGGATAATCAATCATGGATACCTTGAAGACTACTTTCAACTCTCATGCAAATACCTTACAAAAACAACAATCTTCAGATTTAAATAATGGTGTTGTCAATTCTTATAATGAATGGGATCTTTTAGAGGAAGTGATTGTTGGTCGTTTAGAAAAATCCATACATCCTCGCCAACATATTGTTTTGCTAGGAGGAATTCCCCAGAAGTTCTACAATCTTCTATTTTGGATTGGTGGAAATAAAGTCTCTCACAAATGGGGAATTGAACCTGCACAAAAAGAATTAGATGAATTTATTCATATCTTAGAAGCCGAAGGAGTTAAAGTTAGACGACCTGATATTATCGATCACACCAAAAAATATGCTACGCCGAACTGGTCATCTCCAGGAATGTGTTCAGCTTGTCCTCGTGATTGTTTTATAGTCATTGGGAATGAAATTATTGAAGCTCCGATGTCTTGGAGAAGTCGTTATTATGAGCATCATGCTTATTATTCCTTATTTAAGGAATACTCTGCACAAGGAGCAAAATGGACTTCAGCCCCTAAACCGCCGCTTTTAGATACGCTTTATGACAAAAATTATAAAGTTCCTAAAGATGGAGAAGCGATGCGCTATGTTATTAATGAATCCGAAATTGTTTTTGATGCTGCGGATTTTGTACGCTGTGGGCGAGATATTTTTGTAACAAAAAGCAATGTCACTAATCAAGCGGGAATTGATTGGTTGCAGAACCATTTAGGGAATGAATATCGGATTCATATTATCGAAACTCATTCCAAACAACCAATGCATATTGACACGACATTTATGCCTCTAGCTCCGGGTAAAGTCATGATCAATCCCAAATATATTGATGTGAAAAAATTACCTGCAATTCTGAAATCTTGGGACATTTTAATTGCTCCAGAGCCAGTGATTGTCAATCGGGGATTCTTTAATGAAACGGCTGCTTTATGTAGTATGTGGCTGAGTATGAATGTTTTGATGTTGGATGAAGAAAGAGTTATTTGTGAAAGGACTCAAGAGCCAACTATTAGAGCTTTAAAAGATTGGGGATTTAAACCGATTGTTTGTGATTTTTTGCAATTTAATCCCTTTGGTGGAGCTTTTCATTGTGCGACATTAGATGTTAGAAGACGTGGCACTTTACAGTCTTATTTTTAACCAAGTAAATGAGTAAAACTATGCTGTTAACCAAATATAATAATTGGCTTTCCCTCAAAAAAAATGTCTCTAACACCCATTTAAAATGGCAAGGTTCAGAGAAATCAATTATCACCCAAGCTGAAGAAATTCATCGTTATTTGCATAATCTAGACGCGGAATTTTATTTATTGAAAACCGCTGCGGGAATTGCTTTAGCCAAAGGTGGTGAATTATCAACAACTGGATACGATTGTCTAGGCTCTATTCCATCTTTAAAACCGGAATCCATTGGTAATGATGAGTTTAAAAACGATCATCAAACCAGGTTTGCTTACCATGCTGGTGCAATGGCGAATGGAATTGCTTCGGTTGAAATGGTAAAAACATTAGGTAAACAAGGATATCTCGCTTCATTTGGAGCAGCAGGTTTGCCACTCAAGCAAGTTGAAGCAGCCATTCAAGCAATCCAAGCTGAATTAAGAGAAGCGCCTTATGCGTTTAATTTGATCCACAGTCCTTCTGACCCCAAATTAGAAAAAAGTTGTGTAGATTTATATCTCAAGTATGGGGTGAGGACGATAGAAGCTTCTGCATTTATGGGTTTATCTCCTAACCTAGTTCGTTATCGGGCTGTCGGGCTTTCTCGTAATGGCAATGGAGAAATTATTGCTAACAATCACATTATTGTCAAAATATCTCGACGAGAAGTGGCGGAGCAATTTTTAAAGCCAGCGCCGGAGAGTTTATTAAATCAGTTGGTGAGTCAGGGAGCAATTACATCCGAGCAAGCGCTTTTAGCGCGTTTAGTGCCGATCGCCAGCGACATCACTGTAGAAGCCGATTCTGCCGGACATACAGACAATCGCCCGTTAGTGTGTTTGCTGCCATTGATCCAAGCCTTGCGCGATCGCATTCAACAAGAGTATGGCTATACAAAACGCACCCGCATCGGTGCAGCAGGAGGAATCAGCACTCCGAGTTCAGCATTAGCAGCTCTAGCGATGGGAGCAGATTACATTGTCACTGGCTCAGTCAATCAAGCCTGTCTAGAGTCAGGCACATCTGCAACCGTCAAAGACTTACTCGCCCAAGTCGATATGGCAGATGTGATGATGACACCGGCGGCGGATATGTTTGAAATGGGGGTAAAAGTACAAGTTCTCAAACGGGGAACTTTTTACCCCATCCGGGCGCAAAAACTCTATGAAATCTACCGAAAATATCAATCCATTGAGGATATTCCAGCCGCAGAGAGACAAAAAATTGAACAGGAAATGTTTCACAAGGATTTGCATACCGTGTGGAATGAAACCCGAGAATTTTTTCAACAGCGAGATCCATCTCAAATTGAAAAAGCTCTGAAAAATCCCAAGCATCAGATGTCTCTCATGTTTAGATGGTATTTAGGCAAATCATCTTCTTGGGCTAAAGCTGGATTAGAAGAACGCAAAATGGATTATCAAATTTGGTGTGGCCCAGCTATGGGTGCGTTTAATGAGTGGGTGAAAGGCTCGTATTTAGAAAAGCCAGAAAACCGCCAAGTTGTTGATGTTGCCAATCATTTAATGCGCGGTGCCGCTTATCTATATCGACTGCATCTAATCAATGGATTAGGTATCAATCTCAGCCCATTTTATAAAACCTATCGGCTGACTTTATAACAAATATAGTAGTCATTTGTTATTTGTTATTTGTTATCACGAATGACCACGGACAATTAACTAAGGACGACCATAATGAGAATTTTCACAACTCAAATAGGATTGCTATAGGGACTGAAGACTAGGTTCTCAAAGCTAGGCAGAGAACCTATTCTGACTCATTAATTCTGACTCCTGACTCCTGAATTCTGCTGTCTGAAAACAATTTTCTCCACTTTTTTGATCAATTTAGAGGTAAAATCATGGCCAAGTTGACATTCGTTAAATCACAACAACTGATTAAACAAATGAAAAAATATTTGCCAGGAGGAGTTCACTATAATTTTCGCTACTCCGGCAAAGATACAATCATTCCTTTTAATAAAGGACGAGGATCTCGTGTTTGGGATGTGGACGGTAATGAACATCTCGATCTGTTTTGTAAATTTGGGGCTTTAATGGTTGGACATGGTAATCAAGCTTACAATGCTAAGTTAATCGATTACATGGACAAGGTTCTATCAGTAGACCAATGTGATTTAGAGCCGATAGTATGCGAAAGAATTGTTCATTATGTTCCTAGTGCAGAGATGGTGCGGTTCTGTCTGAGTGGTACAGAAGCCGTGCAAAATGCCATCCGACTCGGACGTGCTTATGCGGGTAAACCAAAGTTTGTCCGTTTTCGGGGTCACTATCACGGGAATGCTGATAATGTTATGGGCGGTAAACCCCAATCAACTGATTATCCAACTCCAATGGCTTATGAAGGTGATTTTTTGGGAACGGATGGACGCGCTCCCCATATTATGGAAGACCAGTCATTTATGCTTCCTTGGAACGATTTTGCCGCCTTAGAACAGTTAGTGAATCGCTATGGCGATGAGATTGGGGTGATCATTATGGAACCCATCTGTATTAATGGCGGTGGGATTTTACCCAAACCCGGTTATCTAGAAAGTGTCAGACAACTATGCGATCGCCATCATATAACTCTGATCTTCGATGAAGTGATTACTGGTTTTAGAACTGCTCTAGGCGGAGCGCAGTCGTTATTGGGTGTGACACCAGATATTACAGTCTTTGGTAAAGCTTTAGCAGGTGGTGCTTTACCTGTGTCTGCGATCGTTGGTAAAAAAGAAGTCATGCAACTCTATGTCGATCAAAAAGTCATCCATGCAGGGACGTTTAATGGCTACCCTCTAGGATTAGCTGCAATCCTGGCTAATATCGAACTTATCGAGAGCGATCCCTCAGCTTACAAAAGAATGAGCAATTTATTATTCCAAATCGGTAGCTCGTTGGTAGAAGCAGCGAAAGCGGTAGATATTCCGATGGTGGTTCAGGGAGTCCCGAATATTTTAGTGTTTCATTCTCAAGCAGAACCTTTAACACAGCCAGAAGGCTATGATGACAACACCAAATTGCGTGATATTCTGATTACTCGACTGTGTAAAGAGTATGGCATTCAGTTTTCTCCTATTTCTCGCTTTTATAGCAATCTGTTAATGGAAGAATCCGATGTGCAGTTTTTCCGAGACAGAATTGGTGACACTATGGCTGAAGTTAAGAAACTGCTCTCGTTGTTTGAAGGGAATAGTCTAGCTGCTTAGACTTCCAGCATATTCTCCCTTTCTGTACTAGTAGTCTGTCCCATTAATTATGAAAGGTTATAAAAGTTTGTAGTAAGCACTTCAGTGCTTAAAATTGAGCGATAAATCGCTCACTACAAACCTTGCAAAACTTATGGGACAGACAACTGGAGAAAAAGGGGAAAAACAAATATAAAGCGATCGCAATTGGGAAAAATAAACCATGAACAGTGTCCCCAAAATTGCTGTAGTCACAGGTGCAGCAGGAGGGTTTGGACGAGAAATCGTTCGTTACTTACTTAAAGAAGGCTTTTATGTAGCCGCGACGGATACTTGCAAAGAAAGACTCTATCAATTGCCAGACTATACTCAAGATGCAGAGAATCTGCAATTGTTAATCATGGACGTTGCCGATCTCGATAGTATTCGTCAGGCGGCTGAAGATATCAGCGAGCGCTTTCCAAACGGACAGATTGCAGTTTTAGTCAATAATGCCGGGATTTTCGAGCGTACCCCAATCTTATTTTCCGATTGTTACGATCGCGTCCGCAAAACCTTTGAAATTAATCTTTTAGGCACATATTACTGTACCAGTATCTTCGCTAGATATATGGTCAAACATAAATTTGGCCGCATTATCAATATTTCTTCCATTGCAGGTACTTGGGGTGCAGCCTTAGCCTCTGCTTATGCTGCTTCCAAAGCTGGGATGATTGCAGCTGCTCAATCTTGGGCTAGAGAACTCGCTCCTTTTGGAGTATGTGTCAATGCGATCGCTCCTGGTGTCTTTCAAACTAATATGTTAGACCAGGCTGAACCCAAAGGCCCCTCATTTGTAGAAAAGCAATTAGTTGATTTTATTCCAGCTCGCCGTTTGGGTAGCCCTAAAGATGTTGCCGAATTAGTCTTATTTCTCGCCAGTTGCCAAACAGATTATCTCAATGGCACTGTATTCACCCTAGATGGCGCTTTACAAATTGGTACTGTTGAAACCACACTCATGGAGTAGTTATTAACAATGAATTTTCGCAATCCCAAAAACATTTTATTGACTGGCGCTACTGGTGTTGTTGGTGCAAGAATACTGTGTGAAATCCTTGCCTCTACACAAGCCAATATTTTCTGTTTACTTAGAGGCAAAGAAGTAGATCGAGCCAAAGAACGCCTCGCCCAATTAGTGCAGGTTTATGACCCAAACAATCAATTAGCAGACTTATTTAATACTAGAGTTATTCCCATTTTAGGAGATTTAACAAAACGACGCTTCGCTGTAGAAAATGACAAGTATAAACAACTATTACAGCAAATCGATCAAGTATTTCATGTTGCTGCTAATGTCAGTATGATCGCCAGTTATAATCAATTAGCGGAAATTAATGTCAAAGGCACTGAAGAAATCATTGATTTTTGTCTAGCGGGTCAAATTCCTTTGCTGTACACATCTAGCTATAGTGTCATGGGAAGCAAAGCCTTTGATTCTGGATTTGTGTTTAAAGAAAATCATCTGGAGATCGGACAAAAATTTGAATACCAAGATTATGAAAAAACGAAATGGGAAGCAGAAAAACGCATTCAACAAGCTGGTAAACGCGGCTTGCGTTGGATTACTGTTCGTCTAGGAGACGTTTTTGGTGATAGTGAAACAGGTTGTTATCCTTTAACCCAAACAACCAATCGTAGTATTTATTATGAAATAATCAAATCAATTACAGATACAGGTTTATTCTTTTTTGGATGTGACCCTCTGTATTTGACACCAGTTAATTATGTAGCCCAAGCCTCTCTCTATCTTGCCCACCACCCCGAAGCCGAGCAAAAAACCTTCCATCTGTGCAACCCAGATTTTAAATTAATGTACGGTTTTGCTAATTCTCTCATAGAGTTTGGTTACAAGGTGAAAATTCTCCCATTAGAAGAATACTTGCCGCTATTTAGAGCTAATTCTGTAGAAAAAAATGGTAAGCCTTATTCTTCATCTTTCACCAACTTGATGCTGTTTCTAGAATATGTTATTGGTTTAGAAGCTTTAGTTTCTTCCGATCCTGGCTTAAAAACCGTTGAGGTTGACACATCTAAAGCCCAACAAATTCTGTCTCCAGCCAATATTATTTGTCCGCCTATTAATCCAGAGTTGATGTCAAAATACCTCAATTACTGTATTGACAATAATTTTATTGTTTCTCCTTCAGAACAGTCTTTTGCCACTATCAAAAAATGCTAATTTACAATTTTTATCCCACCTTAACCCTCCCCTTATAAAGGGGAGGGAACCATATATTTCCAGTCTCCCCCCTTTATAAGGGGGGATTAAGGGGGGTAATTTGACTTAGAGCCTGTCAAGAAACAACTTTCACAATTTATTATCTAGAAAGCTTACTGAGAAAGCATTTCTAGCTCAAAAGAAGCAAGATTGTTACATGACAAGCTCTTATGTATACACGGTAGTCTTTGGGAGAGGCGCTGGGGGTGAGGGAAAAGGTTTAAGCTTGCATTGGGATGCTCTCAACCAAACTATATTACCCATTTACAAATGACCAAGGACAAATGACAAATGACAATTGCCAAAATTGGAGTACAGAACAAGTTTTGTGCTTTGGAACATCTAAGCATACAAAAACTTGGTGAGCAGATCAATAATCAAGAACTAGATCCTCGGCACTTAGTTGAGTATTTTCTTGATAAAATTGATCGAGATTCAGAAAAAGACCTGATCTTTATCGAGATTTATCGAGAAGAAGCCTTACAAGCAGCGCAAGCGGCTTATCAAAGAGCCAAAGAGCATCGTCGGCTCTCTTGGTATGATGGTATCCCTCTGGTATGGAAAGATAATTTTAATATCCAGGGAAAACCAACTACAGCAGGATTAAAAGTCTTTCAAGACAAAATTGCTACTGAAAACGCTGTCATCTATCAAATAGCTGTCGAGTCTGGATTGATTTGTTTGGGAAAAACAAATATGACAGAATTAGCGTTTTCTGGACTCGGTATTAATCCTAATTTTGGCACCCCTAGTAATCCTTTCGACCTTGATAAAAAGAGGGTTCCAGGGGGATCTTCTTCTGGATCAGCGATCGCCGTTGCTAAAGGTTTATGTTGTGTTGCGATCGGAACTGATACAGGCGGCTCAATCCGAACTCCTGCTGCTTGGAATAATTTAGTCGGGTTAAAAACAACAGCTGGTTTGCTACCAACTGAAGGAATTATTCCTCTGAGTCAAACTTTAGACACGGTTGGTTTTTTAACTCGGACTATTGAGGACGCAGCAAGTTTATACAATTTATTCACCCGCACTGAGAATACTAATTTATCTCACTTAAAACTAGCAGATATTAATTTACTAGTCTGTCAAACAACGGTGTGGGAGCAAATTAATCAGGAAGTATTAGAAAAATTGACAACTTTCATCGAAAACATAGCCACAAAGGGAATTAAAATTCACAGTGATGCTATTGTTGAATTTGAGCAAGTTTGTGAGCTAATTAATCGTCAAGGTAATATTGTCAGCTATGAAGCCAGCCAAAACTGGTTGAAATTTTTAGAGGCCAATCCCGAATGTATTTCGCCAGATATATTTGAGCGATTTTCTTTAGGAGCAACACTAAATAAAAGTGACATTGAGCAAGTGCATCAAGGTCTATATATACTGCAACAGCAATATTTACAACGAACCCATGATTATCAAGTAGTTTTGATGCCAACAGTTGTCAGTCTTCCACCTGTGATTAATGAATTAGAGCAAGATAGTCAAAAATATCAGGCAGAAAATTTGTTGTCATTAAGGAATACACGTCTTGTTAATCTTCTTGGATTATGCGCTCTATCGTTACCCATAGGAATGACAGATTCAGGATTACCAATAGGATTAATGTTAGTAGCACCTCCTTTTTCTGAAAATTTGCTATTAACAGTAGGTGCAATTTTAGAAAATTTGGTATATAGTTAAAATTTAAATAACCGAGTAATTCTCTAATTTAAAATCATTAAATATGGGTGAGGAAAAACATAATTTGCAAAATCTCTTTTCGGCGTTAAAAAAACGCCGTTTAGTTCTTCCTTTAATCATGGGTTTAGCAATTTTGGGCGCTATTCCGAGTTATTTTTTGTATTGGAGTGAAACAAAAACAGCTTCACTCCCATCTCCTGTTTCTCAGAATAAAATAGATCCGATAGAATCAGTAAGTGCAGTCGGAAGACTAGAACCTTTAGGAAATGTCATCAAACTATCTGCTCCTGCTTATCAAGGTGGTGCAAAAATTATCCGTTTGTTTGTCAAAGAAGGCGACTGGGTTAAACCCAATAGTATTATCGCTATTCTTGATAATCACGATCTCCAAAAATCTGCGGTTGAGCGCAATCAAGCAGCCGTTAGAGTTGCTTTGGCTGATTTAGAAATTGTCAAAGCCGGATCTAAACAAGGAGAAATTGAGGCTCAAAAGGCTATAGTAGAACGATTAAAAGCTGAGTTAAAAAATAAATTAGTTTCTGAGCAAGCTATTGTTTCTCGACTGCAAGCTCAATTAGCCAGAGAAAAACAAGAACAATCAGCTACAATCAATCGTTTAAAAGCTGAATTAGATAATGCTAATATATCCTTTGCTCGTTATCAACAACTTTTGCAAAATGGGGCGATCGCTAAATCAGAGTTTGACCAACGTTTTTTAAATCTGAAAATTGCTCAACAACAACTGGTAGAAGCAAAAATTAATCTCCAGAAAACTGTAGAAGTTTTAGACAAAGAAATCACTGAAAAAACTGCTAATTTTCAAGAAACTCAAGAAACTTTAAATAAGCTAATTCAAGAAGCAGAAGCCAATTTAGCTCGACTACTAGATGTCCGAGATGTAGATGTCACAAAAGCAACAGAAGAAGTTGCAGAAGCCAAGGCTAATCTTAAACAAGCACAGGAGGATTTGGCTTTAACCTATGTTAAATCTCCCCAAGCAGGACAAATTTTGAAAATTTATAGCCATCCTGGTGAGTATGTGAATGCCGAAAAAGGCATTTTGGAGCTTGGACAAACTAAAAACATGGTAGTTATAGCAGAAGTATATGAAAGCGATATTAGCAAAGTTCGCCCTCAACAAATAGCGATCATTAATAGTGAAAATGATGCTTTCACCGGTGAAATTAAAGGCAAAGTTAATCGTATCGGTTTAAAAGTTGCCAAGCAAAATATTTTAGAAACCGATCCGGCATCTGATACTGATTCTAGAGTGGTTGAGGTAGAAATTCACTTAAATGCTCAAGATAGTCAGCGAGTTTCGCGTCTAACATACTCTCAAGTTCTTGTAAAAATTTTGTTGCATCCACTTAACTAAAAGTTATTTTTTTATGAAAATACCTCTAGCATGGCGACAGTTAACTCATAATAAAGTTCGTTTGCTGGTTGCAGTTTTAGGCATCAGTTTTGCTGATATTTTGATGTTTATGCAGCTAGGGTTTCTCGATGCTTTATTTGATAGTTCTGTTATTTTACATGAACGTTTAAATGGGGATATTTTTTTGATAAATCCCCAATCAAATTCTCTGGTAGCCATGAAAAGTTTTTCGAGAAGATATTTATATAAATCTCTTGCTGTCAGAGGTGTTGAATCTGCCAGTCCTGTCTATCTAGAATTTGCTTTTTGGAAAAATCCTTTTAATAAAAGCAGTCGTGCTATTTTAGTTTTAGGCATAAATCCTCAGTATAAAAGTTTTAACTTTCTCAATTTATCAAAAAATATTCAAGTATTAAAAGAACAGGATGTGGTTTTATTCGATGAACAATCTCGTCCGGAATTTGGCGCCGTCGCGGAAGAATTTAGAAGAGGTAAAAAAATTATCACAGAATTAAAAGGAAAACGCGTTAAAGTAGCTGGATTATTTAGTCTCGGCACTTCTTTTAGTGCAGATGGGAATGTTTTGACAAGTGATTTAAATTTTTTACGTATCTTTAATCGTCATCGAGATTCCATAGAGATTGGTGTAATTAAACTCACGCCGGAAGCAGACTTGTTGACAACTCAACAGGCTTTACGTCAATCTCTTCCGCAAACTATCAAGGTATTAAATCGTACAGAATTTATGGATTTTGAGAAACAATATTGGGAAAATAGTACTTCTATTGGGTTTATTTTTTTCTTAGGTACTACGATGGGATTTATCGTAGGCATTGTAATTGTCTATCAAATTCTTTATACAGATGTAGACGATCATTTATCTGAATATGCTACCTTAAAAGCAATGGGATATCGAGATTTATATTTTGTAGCTGTCATTTTCCAGGAAGCAGTTATTTTAGCATTTTTAGGATATTTGCCGGGGGTATTTATTTCTATCTCGCTGTATTCATTAACAGCCAGTGCTACAAGTTTACCTATGTTTATGACTGCTACAAAATCAATAGTTGTTTTAGTTTCTACAATAATTATGTGTTGTGTTTCTGGAATAATTGCGATGAATAAGCTGAAATCTGCTGACCCGGCCGACTGTTTCTAATACTTAGATATTAATTATGAGCATTTCAATTCATGGATTTAAATGGTTTTGGCAGTTTTTTAGTGCTTTGTTAAAAAAATACTGGACTCAAACATTGCTATTATGTTTTACTGGTGTCTTTCAACTAGTTTTTGATATTTGCTTGCCATTTGTTTACGAACTAATTTTTGATCGGGCGATTAATCAAAAAGATAGTCATTTTTTGTTCGTGTTATTAAGTATATTGATTGTTGCTTTTTTAATATATAGTTTTGCTGGGATTAGTCAAGATTATTTAAGTTCTTTGATTGGAGCAAAAGTTTTAAGAGATATACGTTTAAAAATGCTCCATCATTTACAAAATTTAACTATGAGGTTTTTTGCTGAGACTGAAAGTGGTGAAGTCTTATCGAATTTTACTCAAGATTTAGCTGATATAGAAAGAGTCATTACAATTGATATTCCGGTGAGTTTCTACAATGTACTTTTGTTTCTTAGTAGTGCTTTGCTGCTGTTTGTTGTTGAGTGGCGGCTAGCTTTAGTAACTTGGATAGCATTGCCAATAGGTTCTTTAAGTTCTCAACTATTTGGTTCAAAAGCAACTCAAGCAAGTTATCAACGTAAGCAAGATGAAGCTAAAGTTATCAGTTTAGTCCAAGAAACAATTAATGCTCAAGCTGTAATTAGAAACTTTAGATTACAAGATTTCATTTTAGGGAGATTTCGTCAACAGCTTGATATTTTATTAACTAGTAGTTTACGTAGTAATTTTATCAGTTTTTTGTTGGGAAGATTTTCTTTATTAAATATTGTATTTATTCAAGTATTAATTGTAGTATTTGGGGCTTTTTTAGCAATTGAAGGGAATTTGACTGTTGGCTCTTTAGTGGGATTTATTAGTCTATTATTTAACGTTAACATTGCTGCTGATGCTTTAGCTCAACAACTTCCTAACATAATTAAGGCGAATAGTTCTATGCTACGTCTTCAAGAATTATTTACTACACATCCGATGATTGTCGATCATCTCCAAGCAGTGTGGTTATCTATTCCTCAGCAAGAAATTGCTTTGAAAAATGTTAGCTTTAGTTATTCTGGTCAAGAAACTACCTTACACAACATTAACTTGACAATTAAGATCGGGCAGTCTGTAGCTTTTGTCGGGCCGAGTGGCTCTGGTAAAAGTACGATTCTGAATTTGTTAACTCGTCTTTATGAACCCGATCAAGGAGCAATTTTAATTGATAAATATGACATTCGAGAAGTTACTCAAGCTTCCCTTCAATCCCATACAGGTATAGTTTTCCAAGATTCCTTTTTATTTAATACAACTATTCGAGAAAATATTCTTTTAGGTAATCCTGATGCAGCTGATGCAGATATAGAAGCAGCTGCCGAAGCAGCTGAAATTCATCATACAATCCTCAGTTTGCCTCAGGGCTATGACACAATCGTTGGGGATAGAGGGGGTAAACTTTCAGGTGGTCAGCGACAACGAATTGCGATCGCCCGAGCTTTGTTACGGAATCCAGCTATCCTCTTACTTGATGAAGCCACAGCCTCCTTAGATCCACAAACGGAAGCGGCTATCAACACAACCATCAATCGTTTAGCGATAGGCCGAACCCTAATTTCTGTGACACACCGTTTAGTCAGTGCGATCGCCTCAGATTGCATCTTTGTTCTTGATAGGGGAAGGCTTGTAGAGCAAGGCTCTCATCAAGAATTACTCCAACGCGAAGGACTATATTATCGATTGTGGAAAACTCAGGCACATCTGAGTATTAATTAATCTCATTTCGAGCTTCTTGGATTAATGACATTAAGTTTGAAAAAATCAACACTCACGAATTAGGAGACAAACAATGCTAAATCAAACAACTCAACAACTAATTCCATCTGATATATATGTAAGTGTTCAAGGAAATTTGCAACATTTCCACCAAGGGTATTGGACACCGGATATTGATGTGCAAGATATAGATTTAGCTCAAAAACGCTACGTTGAAGAGCTAACAAAGCTCATACCAATTAAGCAAGGTGATACTATCCTCGAAATAGGATGTGGAACTGGAGAAACTGCAAGGTGGCTAGCCCAGAATTTTCAATGTTCTGTTCATGCTGTTGATTTAGTTGAAGCTAATATTTTGAAAGCCAGAGAAGCAGTAAAAAATCAAAATCTAGAACATTTAGGGGAGCAACGCGATTTTGTGAGGTCGGATCAAAAACCAGCGATCGCTAAAACTTATATTTCTGCATGAGGTGATTTTATTTGCAATTAACATACGTAATTGCACGAAAAATTATCTTTATGAGATATCTCAAAAAGATTGCTAGTAAGTTATTTGACGATTATTGACAAATATATCTGCAATAAATCTTTAAGGCTTGGTATCAATTATGGCAGAAAATCAATTAAATGCCGAATTGAAGTATAAAATTTATCAAGCACTTTGAGGTTTGATAAACGAATTAAATATAGAATCACAAAAATTATCCCAAGTTTTAGCTATCCATTGACATCGAAGATGTAACATGATTTCGGCATGATTTTTAAGCCAAAACTTACTGTTACCTTTCATGCGTAAATTAACAACTTGACGAATTAAACTTTCAACTGCGCCACTACCAAGAGGGAGCTTTTGAGATGAAACTTCGTTGTATTTTAAAAGTCTCCGTCGGTAAGCTTTTAAAATATAATTTCGCTCTCGTACTAAAATTTTCAACCGTTCTCCGCTCGCTCCGTAAATAAATTCATCCATGTTTCTCATTAAACCTAATGCTTGACCTTTCTTTAAAGTTTTTCTCGCCTTTTTAAACCATTGGTGGCGTTCATCTTTTGTGCTAAATGCAGCATCAGCGAAGTCTTGTAAATGTGATGCGGCGTGATAAAAATCTAATAACTGATAAGTTGGAGTTGGGCAGTTTATTTTTTTTAATAACCGAGGAATATGTATCCATATCCAGTCGGCACCATCGGCAATTAATAAAACCTGTTTTGCCTGACTAATTCCTAAATTAACCAAGTACATCTCTAAGATTTGTAAAAATCCTTCAAATCCTGCATAAGTCCCATCGTTGGTAATAGGAATCTCTCCATTCCTAATTTTTTCACCTTGCTCATTCACTACATAAATAGTTAATAACTTTGGCTCAACCCATTCTCCTGTATAGCCTACACGGTTACTCTTAACCTTACGCCTACCTTTATTATTAATCCGAATTCGGGTACGACCTCCGTCTACAGCGATGACAACACGCTGGTCTTTCAGGACATTATTTGTCGGTAAACTGCCAAGTTCTAAACTTGTGATTTTCGATTCACGTAAATTTATGCCAATTTTACCAAAGTAATATGTTAGCCGTTCTATGCGTTTTAGACTAACATTTATACCCCAATCAATTAATGTTGTCCGCGCTGCCTCAAATGAGCCAGCAACTGCACCGTATTTGGTAATTGTTGATAAGATAGCAGGGGTTAGCCCTTCAGACATTCCCAAATATCTTAAGAAGGGACAAAAACCTTCATGTAAAGATTTATTATTTTTATTTGATTGAGTTGGACGTTCAACTATATACGGTAGTTTCAAACTTACTTCGACATTCCCAACTGTTAATATTTGTCGTTTTTTATAACCATGCTTTTTTGTGCTTGCTTTCCACCACCCTCTTGTTTGTTGTTCTGCTTTATCCAAAAACTCTTGAGATTTTGACAGATTATGGAGCAACAAGGCTGTACATTCTCCTGCCAAAATTAGGGTCACTTCTCTAATTTTTTTCTCACGTTCTCTGAAAACGCGCCCATCCCATTCTGATATATTCGTTAGTTCTAAAAGTTTCGTAACTTTTCCTTGAAACTGTTTTAATGAACTGCTTAAATCAAAGGTAGAATATATACTATTTTTCATTCTGTGTAGGCATTCCTTGTTTTGATGTTAGATATCAAAACCTTTACTTTTTGGGAATCCTACCTTTTTTTTGCCACAAACACGAGTCATCTTCACATCATAAAATAGAACATCAAATTACCTCAGTATTAATACTATCTCAAACGTAGTCAATATTTATTTTGTACTGAAGCTAATTTTTAGCGTAGGCGCAGCCCGCCGCAGGCATCGCTTGTTTTTTGTCGCACCTCACAAAATCGCGTTGCTCCCACATTTAGTTCATGTGCATCAAATGGACGCTTTAGCTATGAGTTTTCCTGCTAAATATTTTGATCATGTACTCGGTATAGAGGCAATTTATCATCTTAAAGATAAAAAGACTTTATTTGCCAAAATCAAAGAAGTTTTGAAGCCAGGAGGTTATTTAGTTTTTTCAGACTATACGTTAGAAACACCATATTCTTGGCTGTTATACGAGGTAGCTACAGAAATGGTTGAAAGCAAACATTTAATAGGAATTGATGATTATCATGAAATGTTAAGCAATGCTGGATTTATAGGAATTAATAGCATAGATGTAACTAAAAATACCATGATGAAAACTTTTGAATATGAAAAAGATGAAAATTACAGGAATGTCAAAGAATATGTACGTGTAAACTACGGTATTTTCTCATATTTATTAGTAAGTTTGCTGGTGCCAGTGATTACTTATCTACTGCTAGAAGGAGTTAAAAATAATAAATTAACACTACAATTTATTTCTTGTGAAAATGATTGCTGAGTGATTTTTATTATGAGAAAGTTTTAGGAAGTTATGATTGTAAAATGAATCTGGCAATCATAACTTCATCAAATATTAGTAGATTTTCTAATCAATATTCGATAATCGTGCCTGACGCGATTTCGATATCGATGAACCAAAAAGGCTGTTCGACACTTCCCTTAAATTTCGGGACTGTTTGATGTCTGACCAAATTCTCAGATACTCAACGATGTTAATCTTGATTGGATTTTGTGTACCAATGTTTTTTGTTAGTCCATAAATAACTTTCTCTTGCTCAGGTTGATATGTGCCAAATAGCTTGTCCCAGATACACAAAATAGCACCATAGTTTTTATCAATATACTGTGGATTTGTACCATGATGAACTCGATGTAAAGATGGTGTATTCAAGAACTCCTCTAAAATGCCCAAGTGACCAATTTTTTGAGTGTGAATCCACACCTGATATAGTCCTACAATCTCCAAGGATAGCAGAACGACCAAAGGATGAAATCCCATCAGCACCATTGGAATGTAAAAAATCCACAAGATGAAATCTTCAATCCACGATAATCGCAACGCTACAGAGAGATTGAAATCAGTGGAACTGTGATGCACGCTGTGGTATGCCCAAAAGAAGCGAATACGATGTTCAGTAACGTGATTCCAGTAATATATAAAATCAGCAATCAAAATTGCTAACAAAATAGTCCCAATATTCACTGGAATTCTCAAGGGACTTAGTGTGGAGAAAAAAGACAATCCACTTAAAATTAACACAATAGCGATGGCACGGCTGAGAATTTCATGGACAATCCCAACACCAAAATTTGCCGCAGTTTCTTTATATTCTCGTTGCTGAAAAGCGACAAAATCAATCGGAATCTCAACTAAGATAATAACTAACATGAGCGTGGAAAATTTTTCTAAATGCTGAGTTAGCCAAGGTAAGATGTCACTATTCATGTCTGCGTTCCTCAACTGTGCAAAAATTAAACCAAACGATTGATAGAAGCTCGAAGTAAGAAACTTCCAATTAATCCAGATGATTCCCTCACGAACTCTCATTTTGAGGTTTGCGAATTTGAACGGTCTAGAGTTAAAATATGAGCATCACTCACTTTTATATAATATGAGCAATACTCATATGATGTCAAGAGTAATGTGAGCAATGCTCATCTATTGGGGGAGGCATCGATCAAGCAAATGGTTGTCAATTCATCAAAATCCTTGGAAATGCGTCGTAAACCACGACAAGCCCGGAGCCAGGAACGGGTAAATCAGATTTTGGATGTAGCAGAACAGATGTTTATTACAGAGGGCTATAATGCTACGACAACGAACGCGATCGCCAGTCGTGCTAAAGTTCCCATTGGATCGCTCTACCAGTTTTTCCCCGATAAGGCGGCAATTTTGCTAGCATTAGCCCGACGCTATACAGCGTTACTGCACCAACGTTTTGCAGAGTTAGACTCAGATGAAATGACAAAGGTGCCTTTAAAAACCTATGTAGAGCAGATTATTGATACCACTAATCAATTTTTTACCGATCATCCAGGCTATCATGCCATCTTTATGCAGGTACAGGGGAAAGTGCCAGAACTGGAGGAGATCGAAACCGCTGCGGATACCCAATTGATTCAGGATTTAGCCATTTCCTTATCTCAACACTATTCACAGTTAGAGCCTGTTGATTATGAGGCGATCGCCTTTGTGTTGGTAAAAGCGATCGGCACATTGCTCTGGTTGTCTCTAAGTCAAGAGCCAAGCTTCCGCCAACGGCTGATAGCAGAAATCAAGCGATTAACGTTGAGTTATCTGTTTAGCTATATGCCTTGTAACTTTCAAGAAACACAGGTGATAGGTATCGGGGTGAAATGAGGAATCGTCAATGCGCTGTTTGTTATTTGGTATCGTGATTGTCTACCAAATCCTTTACTCTAATGTTTCTGATCACTTGCCAGAATACGCCACCCTCAAAGCAATGGGATACACCGATAACTATCTTTTGGGAGTTCTAATTCAAGAAGCATTGTTATTGGCTATCTTAGGTCTTCTGTCTGGATTCATTCTTTCTTTTGGGTTGTATCAAGTCACTTATGCAGCGACAATGCTTCCTATTTTCATGAAAATGGATCGGGCGTTCAAGGTTTGGATTTTGACCGTGATTATGTGTGGTGTTTCTGGTGCGATCGCAATACAGAAGTTACGATCTGCTGATCCTGCTGATGTTTTTTAGACGCGATGAATTACGTCTGTATAGAACGCGATTCATCGCGTCTCTACAAGAATTAGATGAATTGCGTTTCTACAAGAAATAGGAATTATCTGCTCCATATCTAATGCCCTATAAAATCTTATGTTGCAAAAATCTTTACCAGAGAATTCCAATTCAACACTTTCTACTTTAGAATCTGTAATTTCTGTTAGTAACCTCAACCATTATTTTGGTGAAGGTGGGCTTCGCAAACAAATATTATTCGACATTAATTTGGAGATTAAGGCAGGGGAAATTGTCATTATGACTGGCCCCTCTGGATCGGGGAAAAGTACTTTGTTGACTCTGATGGGTGGATTGCGTTCTGCCCAAGAAGGTAGTCTCAAAATCTTAGGAGAGGAAATTTTTGATGCCAAAAAGCAGCAGTTAACTAAGCTACGCCGCCAAATCGGCTATATTTTTCAGGCTCACAACCTGATGACTTTTTTGACGGCTAGAGAAAATGTACTAATGTCTTTAGAGTTACATGACGATTTTCTCAATCAGGATATCAACGCCAAAGCGATCGCCATTTTGGAAACTGTCGGTTTAGGAGATCGTGTCGATTACTATCCAGAGAAACTATCTGGAGGGCAAAAGCAACGGGTTGCGATCGCTCGTGCTTTAGTTAGCCATCCTAAAATTGTCTTAGCAGATGAACCCACTGCTGCACTCGACAAAAAATCTGGGCGCGATGTCGTAGAAATAATGCAGAAGCTAGCTAAAGAACAAGGTTGTACGATTTTGCTAGTTACCCACGATAACCGCATCCTCGATATTGCCGATCGCATCATTTATATGGAAGATGGTCAGTTGAAGACCATTAGTGAGATGGAAAGATAAAAGACCAACTGTTTTCGGAATCACCGCTTATTTGACTCCACGGAACGTAGTTAAATGCGAGTATTGAGGTAATCTTTGCGAGTTTGCCAGTCTGGAATGATGGTTTCTAAGAGTTTGTAAAAGCTTGGGGAATGATTATGAATACGAATACAGCACTTGCGTCTGTTATGAGGTACAATAAATTAAAATATAAATACCTTTACAATGAAGTCATACGGGAGCATCTCACCTTTGCAAAAATATCAGCAAGCAAGTTGACCATTGAGATAAGCAGATCGAAGTTGTAACATTCGAGGAACATTTTCCAATTTCCACTGTGCGCCAGAAATTTTCAACCGCTTACCGATCTGTTTGACAGCAGATTCAACAGCACCAGAACCAATAGAGCAGAAACCTTCAGAAGAAAAATATTCGTAGTTAACGATTCGTTCTGAATGCTTTTTGAGGTAGTTGATGAAATTTTGGGCAGGCTTTTTTTTCAAATCAACAAATAAAGCGATCGCTTCCGGAACCAGACCAAGCCATTGGAGGCTCTCTGCGGCTTTAAGACGTTTGATTGAGCCACCGACCTTGCAGAGGTTTTCCTTCAAGTGATACCAATCTAAAATTTCTTGCCTTTGTTGCTGAGTGCCAATTTCCTGAAACAGATTCCACACCCCATCATGACCATCTCCCAAGCAGACTTTCTTGGTAAAGAAGACGTTGACTATTAACCCAATCTGTCAAAGACAGGTTGTCTTGGAAGAATGTACCGTAATAAATGCCTTGCAGACGAACAGCTTTGTAGTCTCGCCAGTAACTTTCCACGCCCTTAATTTGAGAACGCAAGCGGACTTTTCCTCCATCAATGCTGATCTCTGATACTCCTTGAAGAGTTTCTGGTTCTGAGTACTCAATTCGTTGTACTAATCGTTGTAACGTGCTGTGAGATACTGTTATCCCGGTCAATGCTTCAATGTCTCTTTCACTATCTTGAAATGATTCATTTCCACTCAACAGCAGACAGTTTTTCTCAAACAGTGGACTTAATTGGCTATAAGGCTTTAGCCCCAACACTTGTGCCTGTTTCTGTGTGATTGTTATCTTACCCACAATGCTCTTGACTACTCGTTTTCTGCCAAGTTCTGTTCCTGTGACTTGTTTGATAAAAAAAAAGCAATTTTTGGACTGACTTGCTCTAGCATCTTTGTCCTTACTGCTTTTTCTATACTCTCAAAGCTTGTCAACTCTTCTGTTGACGTATTCCGATAAAGAATTTCTGCTGCTTCCTGCAAACAGGTTTCCAAACGTTGGAAGTCTTCAGGGTTCATAGTAATTGCACTTGCCGCTCTTGTTGCCAGTATAACTATTTTCCCAAAATTACACCTGTATTTGCAAAGGTGAGATGCTCCCAAGTCATACTCTGTCGATCTTCGAGAAAAAATAGTTGCAGCACATCTTCAGAAAAACATTTCAATCAGAAAAGTAGCTAACATATTTTCCGTCTCAAAAAGTTTAGTTCAAAAGCTTGTAAAACAACAAAAACTTGAAGGGAATTTACAATCCAAGCCGCGAGGAAAGCCACAATTTAGTCATTTAACAAATGCA
>NZ_JAYGHE010000081.1:0-32737 GCF_034931145.1 Nostoc sp. UHCC 0252
TAATTACAGTCATTGTGAGCGAAGCGTTCGCGGAGCGTCTCGTAGAGATAGCAATCCCAGCCTTTGCGATTGCTTCATTTCGCTTCGCTGCATTCGCAATGACATTGTGTAATTAATTTTGTTTATCTACTTATGGAATGTCTACTCTGTAGTTATCACAAAAGTTACAGATAGATAATACATAGTAAGCCAATACTACTGAGCTATGTGTAAGCGATCGCTAACTTTGACAAACATAGGACTTACGCAAAAATTACCGAAAAGCTTAATTTGTCGAACCGCCAAGACGCCAAGAACCCCAAGAATTCGTAGAGTGTGCGTAAGTCCTAAAACAAATAAAAAGCTAGAGGAATATCGTACAGCTTTAATTTCCGAGTATTCCTCTTTGCTTTAATATCAACAACCTAAAATATTTTTTTATCCAAATTTGCCACTGACGTAATCTCGGGTATCTTCCTGTTGAGGATTGTTGAAAATATTCTCTGTCAGGTTGTATTCAACCAGATATCCCATTTTGCTGCCCGTTTCTGTCGCCTGTGCGTTGAAAAAAGCTGTCATATCTGATACCCGCGCTGCTTGTTGCATATTGTGGGTAACAATAATAATGGTATATTGTGACTTCAGTTCTTGAAGTAATTCTTCAACCCGCAAAGTTGAAATTGGGTCAAGAGCAGAGCAGGGTTCATCCATTAGCAAAACCTCTGGTTGAATTGCGAGGGCGCGAGCAATGCATAAGCGTTGCTGTTGACCACCAGATATAGATAGACCACTTTGTTTGAGTTTGTGCTTAACTTCATCCCATAAAGCAGCTTGCCGCAAACTCCGCTCTACCAATTCATCCATATCACCTTTATAACCATTAATCCTGGCTCCAAAGGCGATATTTTCATAAATTGACTTTGGAAAGGGGTTAGGCTTTTGAAAAACCATCCCAACCCGACGGCGCAATTCTACTGTATCAATTCTTTTGTCATGAATATCGGTTTCGCCAAAGGTAATTCTTCCTTCAATACGTGCGCCAGGAATCAAGTCATTTAAACGGTTAAAACACCTTAGAACAGTGCTTTTGCCGCATCCCGAAGGGCCAATAAGAGCAGTAATTTTGTTTTTGCCGATGTTTAAGTTAACATCACGAACTGCTTTGAAATTACCATAGAAAACAGATAATTGTTCAGCTTGTAAAATATTCTCGGAAGTAGCGGTTTTTGAGCTTGATACCATACAAAAATTTCAGGTTAATACTGAAAATCTACATTTAAATGAAGTTGATTTATTTAGCGTGACTGCTGGAATTTATTGCGTAAAAATATTGCTGTTGAATTCATTAACATCAGCACGATCATCAAAACAACAATGCCAGCAGCAGCATTCTGGTGAAACTCTACTTGAGGGCGAGAAACCCAATCAAAAATTTGAATTGGTAGTGCTGTAAAAGAACTTTGCAATCCTTGTGGAGAAAGCTGAGGCAAGAAAGTAATGAACCCAACAGCCCCAACTACAATCAAAGGAGCCGTCTCACCGATCGCTCGTGAAAGTGCCAGAATTGTACCGGTCAGGATACCTGGTAAAGCAATAGGAAAAATTTGTTCTCGAATGATTTGCCACCTATTAGCACCAAGGGCAAAACCTGCTTGTCGCAGACTATCGGGAACAGCACGCAGTGATTCACGAGTGGTAATAATGATAATTGGTAGAATCAGCAAACTTAAAGTTAAAGCACCAGCTAGCACACTGCGTCCCCTGGTGATTGGTTCCATTACCCGCACAAAAATTTGCAAGCCTAGCAAGCCGTAAATAATTGACGGTACTGCGGCTAAATTTGCAATATTAATTTCAATTAACCGAGTAAACCAGTTGTCCTGGGCATACTCTTCTAAGAAAATTCCTGCGCCTACTCCTAAAGGAAATGAAATTAAGGCCGTTATTACCAATAGCCAAATAGTACCAACTAAGGGAGCTAATATTCCAGCAGAAGAGGCACGACGCGAGGAAAAACTGGTAAGAAAAGACCAATTCAAGCGGCTAAGACCGTCAGTTAAGACATCTATGAGCAAAATAACTAACACCAGCAACGCAAAGGAAGTTGCAACCCAAGTAGCGATCGCAAAAACTTTGTCAAGGTTGTAACGTTTATTGATTGCGAGATCAAAGTTCGGATTTGCCCCAGAGTCAGACAGATTTGTAAACTCAGTATTGCTCTTTGTCATTCGTATTTCTCCCGGAAGCGGCGAACAAACCAGTAACTAAAAATATTCAGGGCTAGGGTGATGAGAAATAAAGTCATACCCACCGCAAAAATAGTTTGATAGGCGAGTGAGCCTGCTGGTGTGTCTCCTTTACTGACTTGGACAATGTATGCTGTCATTGTCTGAATTGGCACTAGCGGGTTGAAGCCCAACTGAGGATTTTGACCAGCCGCGATAGTAAGAATCATTGTTTCACCAATGGCGCGGGAAATAGCCAAGATAAAAGAAGCTACTATCCCAGAAAGAGCTGCTGGTAATACTACTGAAATAATTGTTTCCCGCTTGGTTGATCCCAATGCATAAGCGCCTTCCCGCAAACTACGCGGAACGGAATATAGAGCATCTTCACTCAAAGAAGCTACCAAAGGAATAATCGAAACTCCCAGTACTAAACCCGCACTCAAAGCATTGAATCCCTGCATCCCTGGGATGAATGTTTGTAGGAAGGGTGTAACTGTGAATAGTGCAAAGTAACCAAACACAACAGTGGGTACGCCTGCCAATACTTCTAGGGCGGGCTTTAACCATTTGCGAAGTTTCGCTGGAGCATACTCACTCAAGCAGATAGCAGCTAACAATCCTAGTGGTAACGCTACTGCGATCGCAATTACAGATGTGAGCAATGTGGCGCTAATTAGCACCATGATTCCGAACTGCTGATTAGTAAACAGTGGTGTCCATTGTGTATCTGTTAAAAATCGCCAGAGCGGGACTTCTTGAAAAAATTCAACAGTCTCAAAAATCAGTGTTAAAACAATGCCAATCGTGGTTGCTACCGATACCAAAGCAAACAAGGCAAACAGCGCTCTAACGCCAGTTTCCACCCGTTTACTCATAGTCCGATTGGGCTGCCATAAGTTGGAATTATTTGGTGGGTTGGAAGTCATTTGCGGACAATCTCATAAATTCAAACTCTCTTTATATATATGGCTACACTACCATTCTATGAAAATTGCCCTCATGCTGGAAATAAAGCTTACTTTCAAGACCATAAGCCTTAAATAAAATCAGTATAAGAAGCTACTACTTCCAGCTACTAGGGCTTAGTGCAAATTGTGCAGATAAACTCACATTTTCAAAAAAGTAATTAGTGGACAACTCTTACTTTTCTTGCTTGAGAAGGTCTTTTAGAGTAACGCCCACTTTAGAACCCTCACCTTCAAAAACTGAACCTACTTTTCCACTATTAAAGCGTGCTTGAACTTCAGTCAGTAGGTCGCTAGGTAGAGGCACATAGCCCACTTCTGATACTAGCTTTTGGTTCGCTGGAGCATAATTGAAATCAACAAAAGCCTTGACTTCAGGACGGGTTGCCGCAGTTTTCTTGACGTAGATAAACTCTGGACGAGCAAGGGGTTGGTAAGTACCATCGCCGATGGTTTGTGGACTCGGCTGAACACAGCCCTTGCCATTATCGATGCCAACGAGCTTTAATTTGTCTTTGTTGTTCTCATAATAAGCATAACCAAAGAAGGCTATACCACCTTGGTCTGCGCTCACACCCTGTACCAGAGTGTTGTCATCTTCACTAGCAGTGAAATCTCCTCGGCTTTCCCCTTCCTTACCCACAACTGCTTGAGTGAAATAGTCGTAAGTACCAGAATCGGTACCAGGGCCGTACAAACCTATTTTCTGAGCCGGAAATTTCGGATTAATTTGGTTCCATTGGGTAATTTTGCCTTGAGCTGCTGGTTCCCACATTCTCTTTAGTTCATCAACTTTGAGGCAACTTGCAAAGTTGTTTTGGGGGTTTACCACTACAGATAGACCATCATAAGCGATCGGCAATTCAATGTACTCGATATTACCTTTTTTACAGAGTTCCACTTCTTCCGGCTTAATGGGACGGGAAGCATTAGAAATATCAGTTTCACCCGCGCAGAATTTCTTGAACCCTCCACCTGTACCAGAGGAAGCAACAGTAACTTTTACCCCAGGATTCGCCTTTTGAAACTCTTCTGCCATTGCTTCAGAAATAGGATAGACGGTACTAGAACCATCTACCCTGACCGTTCCAGATAAGTTTGATCCGGTTGCTGTATTGGTGGCTGGGGTAGCACCGCCATCAGCTGCTGGGCTAGAGTTATTAGAAGCTTGATTGTTATCGCCGCAAGAGCTAATACCAATTGCTAGAGCAACTAGGGGAGCAAAAAACCGCACCTTTGAAGAGAACATAAGGATCTTTATAAATTGATGCTATGGATTGACAGTATGAACATTAACACCCTAGCGTAAGATAAAGGTTAAAAAATGGTTAAGAAAATCAAATCCATACTTATACTTTATAAAATTTCAAGTTAATAAAGGCACACATCAAACAGCATAATACTTTAATCCCTAATACAAATATTACCACTGAGTAGTAATAAATAAAGTAAAATGCAAATAATTTGGGTACGGTTGAAATGATTTTTTGAACCTGCATATTTTAAATGAATTTGCTGATACAAATTAGCAATTAAGAAGCAGGTTTAAAGTAGGGTACTCCACAGTGAGATTGCAATCCCTGTCTGCTGTTTGGGTTCTGCGTACCCTTACTCTAAAGAGAACTAGCAGTGGAGGCAAAGCTAATGTGGGAGAGTTCATATATTAATGTTTATACTGGTTGCTGTTGGTTTTCCCTTTTGCCTTTCCTTGGTTGCCTGATAAATGTTTGCTGCTTCCAATCAATTACTATGGTCTATGATTGGCTTACTCCTGACAATGGGTGGTACCTTCCTAGAAGCTTATGGCATCACCTTTCCTTGGAATTGGAGTAAGCACGGAATTCAGACTTTTTCTTTAGGTGTCACTTTTCAAATTGGCGCAGTACTGTTAGTGGGTTGTTTAGGAGGCAAAAACGCCGGTGCGCTGTCGCAAATTGCCTATTTAGTAATGGGGTTAACCTTATTACCTGTGTTTGCTGATGGTGGTGGTATAGGTTATGTTAAGCTTTCTCAGTTTGGCTATCTATTAGGCTTTATTCCTGGAGCTTGGATTTGTGGCTTATTCGCTTTTAAGGCTAGACCTCGACTAGAAACTCTTGCTTTTAGTTGCATCTGTGGATTGTTAACTCTCCACATCTGCGGTATTAGTTATTTGATTATTAGCTATATTTTTCAGTGGAAAGGTACAGAAAATCTCCCCTTGATGCAAGCAATCCTCAAATACTCTTGGTTTGCACTACCAGGGCAACTAACTGTAGTCTGTGCTGTTACTGTAATAGCATATATATTACGTCACTTAATGTTTTATTAGTCATGAAGGGGCTAGAGGCTAGAGGCTGGAAGCGTTAAATACTTCTACTCTCTAGCCCTTAGTCCTTAATCCTTAATCCCTAGCCTCTAATTTCATGCGCTTAAAAAACCGCCTTTTCTGGATTGCTGCCTTCATAGCTTTTTTCTTAGATCAAATAACAAAATACTGGGTGGTGCAAACCTTCAGCTTGGGGCAAACTCTACCACTTTTAAATGGTATATTTCACTTCACCTATGTTACTAACACTGGTGCCGCTTTTAGTTTGTTAAGTGGAAAAGTAGAGTGGTTGCGATGGCTATCTTTAGGAGTAAGTCTAGTATTAATAGGGTTGGCTTTGTTTGGCCCAACATTAAATTTGTGGGATCAGTTGGGCTATGGCTTGATTTTAGGTGGAGCTATGGGCAACGGTATTGATCGCTTTGTTTTAGGCCATGTGGTTGATTTTCTGGATTTTCGCCTGATTAGCTTTCCTGTCTTTAATGTGGCAGATTCATTTATTAGTATTGGTATTGTTTGCCTGTTAATTGCTTCCTTCCAAAAAACACCAACTTCAACTAGCAGGTTTGATTAAACTATTAAGCCTGGGATGATTAATCATCCCAGGCTATTGATTAGTGGTTACTGAAACCATTCCTCAGTCCTATGTGCGAAGACTTGATCTATGGATTCCAGAGATTTGGATTTGTATTCTACACCAGTTACCATAACTGGTGCAGAAATTCAAGATGCACTGATGATCGGCGATCGCAAATATTCAGATCGTATCCAGCTTTTAATTTAATTACCTGTGCCAGGACTAGATGGAGTACCGGGGGTTGGAGAGTTGACACCTGGTTCTGTAGGATTACCAGGTTCAGATGGGGTAACAGTTCCTGGTGCTGGAGTTAAGTCGCTAGGAGCGGCAGGTTCAGATGGGGTAACAGTTCCTGGTGCTGGAGTTAAGTCGCTAGGAGCGCCAGGTTCAGATGGGGTAATAGTTCCTGGTGCTGGAGTTAAGTCGCTAGGAGCGCCAGGTTCAGAGGGGGTAACAGTTCCTGGTGCTGGAGTTAAGTTGCTAGGAGCGCCATCGGATGGGATACCAGTTCCTGGTGCTGGAATGCTTTCAGGGGTTCCAGTTTCAGAAGGGGTAACGGTTTCTGGTGCTGTCATGCTACCAGGAGCAGTGGTGCTACCGGGTGTGGCTTCTGCTGGTGCTGTAGTGCTACCAGGTGCGCCAGGGGTCAGTGCTGTGCCGCCGGGACAGCGAGAGTTAAGGGGAAAATTCTTGCATAGAATTTTCATACCTTCTGGCGACATCTTGATTTCCGTTGGTGCGCTAGTAGATTCGCTACTGGATTGGGCTATGGGGGATTTACTGGATTCGGCTACAGCAACGTTAGCAGTGAGCGCCAAAGATAGAGCTGTACCAATCATGGTCAGAGATTTTCCCATCATTTCTAAAATTAACCTCAACGGAACACTCGGCCCATTAAAACAGACAATAAAATTTAAAAAATCTGTCTAAATGAATATATTTAAGTTTGTTGCAGAATGTGTGGATATGTAAAATTGGTAAAAATTAAATCTATTGTATGTTAATAACTAGTGTTTATAAATACCATTTAAAAATCTCTGCTTGTAGTTACTAAAGTAGTATTAGCTTATAAGACAAACTTTTGAGAGCCAAAAAAAATTTTTATGTCTCTGTAAAAAAGTGACAAAAATAACAAGTTAATTCAGATTGCCGAGAAAGTTCAAGTATAAATTAGAGCAAAAAGTCCCGTATGGCTAATTTATGCTTTGGCTTATGAGTAAAATGATGAAAGACTAACATCTAAATTTTGATTCGCCCCATTCTTCACTAAAAAGTGTGATGTGAATAGCCGATGAGTTCTCCCCAACCCCCTCACAAGCCACAAACGTTAATTGGTCAACTGACTCAAGCAGTCCATACTATCCAAGCTAGGGTTGATTTTTCCAAACTGGCGCTCAAGCCTAATGCCAAAGTACCGGAACTCTGGGTGCAGGATGCGGGGGCGGATAAAGCAGAGGTATATCCACTGTTGGGCGATCGCTATATTCTCGGTCGTAGCTCCAAATCCAGCGATATCGTCGTCCGTAACCCTGTTGTTAGCCAAATTCACCTATCGCTATCGCGGAATTCTACTCATAGCACACCAGTTTTCGTGATCAAAGACGAAAACTCCACCAATGGCATTTATCGCGGCAAGCGTCGTGTTAATTCCCTAGAACTACGTCACGGCGATATTCTGACTCTGGGCCCCCCAGAACTCGCGGCTTCTGTGCGATTGCAATACGTCGATCCGCCAGCCTGGTATGTCAAAGCAGCAAGTTCGGCAGCTTATGGGATCGGCGGTATCAGTGCCCTATTCGCATTAGTGATTGGCGTAGAATGGCTGAAATTTTCAGTTAGACCTTTACCTACTGCTACACGCGCCCCAGTAGTTGTTTATGCTCGTGATGGAGCCACCCCTCTGAGAGAGCCTCGAACTATCTCTCATGTAGATATGAAGCGTTTAGAAGAATTTGGCCCTTATTTGCCATCTGCTGTAGTAGCTTCCGAAGATAGCCGTTATTACTGGCACTTTGGGGTTGATCCTCTGGGGATTTTACGAGCCGTGTTGATCAATAGCCGTAGCGGAGATGTACAGCAAGGAGCCAGCACTGTAACCCAGCAAGTTGCCCGCAGTTTGTTCCGTGATTATGTAGGCAGACAGGATACCCTTGGACGCAAATTACGGGAAGCAGTTGTCGCCCTGAAGTTAGAAACCTTTTACAGCAAAGATGAAATTTTGCTGATGTACTTAAATCGGGTTTTCTTAGGGGGAGATACCTCTGGCTTTGAGGATGCAGCCCGATATTACTTTGAGAAGTCGGCTAAAGAATTAACTTTGGCAGAAGCAGCAACTTTGGTGGGAATTTTACCTGCTCCCAACGCATTTGATTTTTGTGGGGATGGGCCAAATAAGCTAGAAACTGCTGAATACCGGAATCGCGTAATAAAGCGGTTGCTGGAGATGGGCAAAATTAAACCTGAAGATGCGAACCGAGCTAGACGTTCCACTGTCCAAGTTAGTCCTAAAGTTTGCGAACAGCAAGCTAAGACGATCGCTCCTTATTTTTACAGTTACGTCTTCTCCGAACTTGAATCAATCTTGGGAGAGGGAGCCGCAAACGAAGGGAATTATATCATTGAAACGAAGCTTGACCCAGCGATACAGAGTCAAGCAGAAGCAGCGTTGAATAATTCAGTCAACAACGCTGGCAGAAATTTTAATTTCTCTCAAGGGGCGGTAGTTACTCTTGACTCCAGTACAGGCAGTATCCTCGCAATGGTGGGCGGGACTGATTACAGAAAAAGTCAGTTCAATCGTGCCGTTCAAGCCAAAAGACAACCAGGTTCCACGTTCAAAATCTTTGCTTACACCGCCGCCATTCAACAAGGAATTTCAGAGTCAAAAAGTTATTCTTGCGCTCCTTTAACTTGGCAAGGCTTCACTTACAAACCGTGTCGTTCAGGTGCTGGCAGTTTAGATATTGCCATCGGACTTGCTCTTTCAGAAAATCCTATCGCCCTACGAGTTGCTAGAGAAGTCGGGTTGAATAAAGTGGTGGCGATGGCCCAGAATTTGGGAATCAAGTCAAACCTCGATCCAGTTCCTGGCTTGGTACTGGGACAAAGTGTGGTCAATGTTTTGGAAATGACTGGTGCTTTTGGCTCTATTAATAATCGTGGAGTGTGGAATCCTCCCCATGCAATTAACCGAATTTTAGATAGTGGTGATTGCAGCGATCGCAATGATATCAAAACCTGCCGTGTAATCTACTCCTTCGACCAAGATCCAGATGCCAACAAACGAGTTCTACCAACTGGTGTAGCCGATGAAATGACTAGTTTAATGCGTGGTGTTATCAGCAGAGGTACTGGTCGTAGTGCTGCCATTGGACTAGGAGAAGCTGGTAAAACAGGCACGACAGATAAAAACGTTGACCTATGGTTCATAGGTTTTATCCCAAGTCGCCGACTTGTAACTGGTGTTTGGCTGGGAAACGACAATAATTCCCCAACATCTGGTAGCAGCGCTCAAGCCGCTCAGTTGTGGGGAAATTATATGCGGAGAATTACAAGGTGAATGGGAATTCCCAATTCCCCATTCCCAATTACTGATATCCCTTCCAAGGCGCAACTTCCAGATTACCGCTAGGCTTGAATATCACTTGGAAGTGGGCGAGGGGTTCTTTATCGTTGGGGGCTGCTACATTAGAGCCGTAGATAGCGTTGAACATCTTCGGAAGGGGTGTTTCCCGAAAATAGTCAAAGGCAACTTGGTTGAGTGGTTCGTAGTCAGCAATTACACCATCTTTGTTGACTGCTACCCGATATTTCAAATCTCGCGTGAATGTGGGAGTACCACTCCAAGTTTGCCGAACTGTACTATAAAGCTTTTGATTTAAATTTTTGACTATATTAGAGTCAGTAATTTTTGTGCCCACGACCTCTGGTGTTCTAGCATATCCCCGCCAAGGGCTAACTTGCAGGACACCTTGTGTAGTAAATACTACTCGAAATTGGGCGATTGGTTCATTGGAAATGGTCGGACGGGTAGCTGGATTGTAAAGTACGTTCGGCAAAGGAGTTTTACCTACTTCTAGATTCGCCTCTTTATTCAGCGCCTTATAACCAACGATCGCACCATCCGCAGCTACACCCAGACGATAGACCAAATCTTGTTGCAATCCTGAGCGATTAGCCCAAGCTGGATGAACTTGGTTGTAAACTTGACGATTCAATGCACGTAATTGGGATGGATCGGTAATTTCTGGAACTGTGTTTAAAAGTGCTTCTAAATCTTTAACTGCTGGCTTTGTATTAGTCGTGGGCGTTGGTGTAGGCGTTTCAGCAGCGATGGGTGTTGCAGCAGCTGATGCTGGAGGAGTGATATCGTTTGTTGTAGAGCTACTTTGCTCATCTGGTTTTGGCTGCGGTGGACGCAGTTGGGGAGGTGGAATCAAGTTAAAGGCGATCGCAGCGACTGCTAAACTTGACACACCTACAGCAGCAGGTACAGCCTGCCTGATTAAAGCTTGACTAGCACCACCATAGCGTCTGGTAACTGGTTGTAGTTCTAGAGAAAGTTCAGGTAAAGTTTGGGTATCAGCAAAAAACTGATCCACTGCTTCCACTAAATCAAACAACTGCACCGTATTTAAATCTATTTCAATCGGCGGACGTTTGGAATTGTTTGAGCGATCAAACCCCTCTGGAGTGCCTTCGGAATGGATGATTAATCTGTGTCGGTTAATATCAACTTTCCGAAACTCTACTAGCTCAGATTCTTGGTTGTGTGCTTGGGGGTTAGGTACACTACTTAAAAATTCTTGAGCATAGCCACTAACAGCCCTCACCAAACTTTCAAAAAATTCTCGCCCTCCCGTTAGGGGCTGATTATAGCCAGATAAATAGCATTCTGCATTTACCAATATTGATAATTCCGGGCGCATTTCTTGGAAGTGTGCAGCCCTAGTAACATCACTTAACCCTTCTAAAAGCAGTGTACAATTAGGAAGGCTGTACTTACGTTGAATATTCATTCCACTTCACCGTCAAAAAGACTAATCCAGAATCGCTGCATTCCAGCTGTACCAGTACAAAATAGTAATTGTCCTAACAAATTTATAGCTAGCTCATCTAATTTTGCATCAGAAGTTAATGCCAGGACACCAGAACGTCGAGCATTCATCCGGCTCTTAAAATGCGCTCTAAATCGCTCTAGATAATTAGATAGACGCAAATTCTGTTCTAGTGGAATCTGCTTTTCTTCCATTTGTTGACAGATCATTAGTAACTGGCGAATGACAACAGTTAAACGTCGCGCTATGTAGCAAGCAATGACCACCAGAGCTTTTGCTTCCATGATAGTTAAAGGACGACGGATATGCGCTCTCCGTAGCGGATTAGAGCTACGCATCCGCCATAAATTCACCCTGTCTTTAACAATTCCTTTTAGATCCAACTCTTGAGCAAAACTCAAGATTGCTTCCGAACCACCAAGCTCTAAAGCTTCAATTGCCAATAAAATCAGGTCAATTTGCAACCGCGTTCTCCGAGGACAAGTCTTGGAGGCGATCGCAGGATCTGGTAAAGTGTCCAGAATCATTGGCAGTGAATCTTGAGTTGGACTGTTGAACGGCGTTAAACTTGCTGAGACATTCATTCTATAAATACCTTATGCGGTTCCAACAGACTAGTTAAAACAAATTTAAGATCGGTAGCCAAGACTTGAGCATTAGAGTTGTAGCAGTAGCATGACTACCTGATATATACATTACTTAACTCTTTCTATTCAAAGTTTTCCCTATATTGAAATCAAAGTTTTAAAACATAAGTTAATTCACCTCATTTTTTCATGCAATACCTTTTCTAGCTTGGTTTAGATTCTAATTATCGTCAACAAAAGACGAAGCTTCAGCTTCGACCCCCAGCGTATGACATTATAGTGTACGATTTTTCAGGTATCTGAAAATTGGGGATTGGGAATCGGGGATTGAGAATTGGGAATTGAGAATTGGGAATTGAGAATTGGTCAATACTTTTTCCCCATACTTACCCTGCTCCTCTTCTTACCCATTCCCCACTCCCCATTCCCCACTCCCCATTCCCATTTTATGGATTTAAAGTCTCTCGTTCGTGACATTCCAGATTTTCCCAAACCCGGAATTTTATTTCGGGATATTACTACATTACTGCGCGATCCAGAGGGATTGCGCTACACTATTGACTTTTTAACACAAAAATGCAATGAAGCTGAAATAAAGCCAGATTATGTAATTGGTATAGAGTCAAGGGGATTTATTTTTGGCTCACCTCTGGCTTATCAGTTAGGGGCTGGTTTTATTCCCATCCGCAAAAAAGGTAAGTTACCAGCAGCAGTTCACTCAATTGAATATGATCTAGAGTATGGTACTGACTGTCTGGAAATGCATCAAGATGCTTTGCATGACAGTAGCCGAGTTTTGATTGTGGACGATTTGATTGCCACGGGTGGAACAGCGAGTGCAACAGCAAAGTTAGTGCAGAAGATTGGCTGCGAATTAGTAGGATTTGGGTTTATTATCGAGCTACGGGACTTAGAAGGGCGTAAATATTTGCCGGACGTGCCGATTATCTCTTTAATAGAATATTAGTTATTTGTCATTGGTCATTAGCAAAGGACAAATGACAAATGACAAATGACAAAGGACAAAGGACAAATGACATCTACGAGACTTTCGTTAGAGACAGGTCGGGATTGGCTAATCAGGCTAATTACGAACGAAACTTTTATTTATGTAGTAAAGCGGGTATTGCAAGCATTACTAACTTTGCTTTTGGCATCAGCGTTGTCGTTTTTCATTATTCAACTCGCTCCAGGGGATTATGTAGATACGCTGCGGCAAAATCCAAAGATATCTCCAGAAAGAATTGAGGAAATTAAGCGGCAATTTGGTCTGGATAAGTCATGGCCAGAGCAATTTGGGCTATGGCTATGGCGAATCTTGACAAAAGGTGATTTTGGTACAAGTTTTATTTATCAACGTTCAGTAGCATCGCTGTTGTGGGAAAGAGTACCAGCAACTTTGTTATTAGCGATCGCATCTTTAATTGTCACATGGGCGATCGCCATCCCTCTAGGGATTTTTGCTGCTGTTAACCAAAATAAGCTAGCAGACCGGCTTCTACAGGTAATTAGCTACGCTGGACAAGGCTTTCCCAGTTTCATCACTGCCTTAGCGCTGCTGGTTTTCGCCCAAATTACCTCGCCCTTCTTCCCAGTAGGTAGCATGACTAGCATTAATCACTCGGAACTAACGTGGTTTGGCAGAATCTTAGATGTCGGCTGGCACATGATTTTACCCACGATAGCCCTCTCAATTACTAGTTTTGCGGGTTTACAACGCATCACTCGCGGCGAATTATTGGATGTTTTGCGTCAAGATTACATTCAAACGGCTCGCGCCAAAGGATTGCCAGAAAACCGTGTGATCTACGTTCATGCTCTCCGCAATGCGATAAATCCCTTGATTACCTTATTGGGTTTTGAATTAGCTGGTTTATTAAACGGTGCTTTCATTGCCGAATTTTTCTTCAACTGGCCCGGTTTAGGGAGGTTAACCTTACAGGCTTTACAAGCTCAAGATTTATATTTGTTAATGGCAAGTTTGGTAATGGGCGCAGTGTTGCTGATTGCTGGTAATTTAATCGCTGATTTGATGTTAAAAGCCGCCGATCCACGCATTCGGCTAGAAAATCTTAATTAGTCATTGGTCATTAGTCATTAGTCATTAGTCATTGGTCATTGGTCATTAATTCTTCTCCCCCTGCCTCCCCTGCTATCCCATTCTCCCCATCTCCATCTCCATGCTGTCCGAAGTCTATTATTTGGTGCGCTCAAAAACTGACGGTAACTATCTCATAGCTCGTCCTGACACTGAAACATCAGGTTATTTATTGCTGTTTCAGGAAAACTTTGATGCCCTTAGCTACCTCAACACCCATGCGGCAGAACTAGCCAATCGCTTCTCTGTGGAATCTATTCCGCGTACACAGTTAGGAAACTTGCTCAAACGCTGGGGTTTTAGCGGTGTGGGTATTGTAACTGACCCGTTATTGCCCAAGGTTGAGTTTTTGCAGCACAGTTAAGCTGTACTTTCTATTTGTTAAAAATTGCCAATAGTGAAATGGCATCTTGAAAAAAGTAACCTACTTAACTAACAAAACCAATTCTCTAGTTGAAGTTCTTGAAAATCGGCATAGTCTGAAACATTATTTGTTACCAAAATCAGACCATTTACTTTTGCGATCGCTGCAATTTGTCCATCTGGATACGCGGGAGTTTTTCCTATAGTTACCAGTCGCGCTCTTTCTAAAGCAAACCATTCGGCTCCCACATTATCATAGGGCAGGATAGAAATATTTGGTTGGATTATATGCAAGAGATACTGCTCAATTCTCTCTCGCCTTTTAGAAGCGGACAGACGATAGCAACCAAATAGCAATTCATGCCAAGTAACGGAAGCAATAGCAAATTCCCCTTGATACCGTTGCAACCTTTGGATAACTGCTGGATTCGGTTGTGGTCTTAATGGCTCAGAGATGATGTTAGTATCCAGTAAAAAGCGGCTCACAAGATGATCTCTCGTCCAGGAGACTTGTCGCGTACATCTTTCCAAACCTCATCGGGATCAATCTCGGTTCCTTCTTCCATGACTTCTTGACGAAATCGCTCCACAGATTCCCAAAAACCCGGCTTTCCATGCAACAAACGCTGATATTCAGCCGCAGGTAGAATCACAGCAACTTGCTGCCCCTGTTGCATAATTTGTACCGATTCGCCTTGTTGAATTCCCTGAAAAATTTTATCCAGATTCTTAGGAACTTGCTCAATTGAATACTGCTGAGACATTGCCCTTTGCCCTGTGTGCGTCACTACTTATTAAAAATTCCCAATAGTAAAAAGTTACGGCAATTATGCAAACTTGTATTAAGTAAATAAGGATGCGATCGCACAAGTAAAATTAGGCAATATCGGTGAGTTCAACTCATCACCATTGAACAACGTAGCAACTAACTTTAAACTTGCTTGTTCGCGTCGATAAACCTCCACTTGTTGGTTGCGCCAATCCACAATCCAATATTCCCTGACACCTCTTGCTGAGTAAAGCTTTAATTTAAGTTCCCTATCTCGCTTTTCATTCTCAATACCAGCAGATAGAACCTCTACTACCAGTTCTGGCGCACCAGTCAAATGCCCCGCCTCGTCCAAAAGCAGGGGCAATCTCTCATTGCTAGCCCAGACAACATCAGGAATCACATTATCATTATCGCCAAAGAGTATGCCTGGAGCAGGTACGACCTGTCCCAAAGAAGTAGCTTGCGACCAGGTATCCAATGGAGTAATAATTCTGACACAGACTTTTTGATGATTCCAGTGAGGCGCTCTGGTCACAAACAAATCTCCGTCAATAATCTCATAGCGGTTCCCGTTATCTGGAAACAACTCTAAATCGGCGGTAGTCCAGCGAACTCTCTCAGATATCGGCTGGTTCATAAACCATTTTTATTTAGGTGATTTACCCATTTTAGACGGATTGGGCATGGGCATTGGGAAGAGGCAGAGGAGCAGGGAGCAGGGAGCAGGGAGCAGAGTTAATTTTTGATTCTCCCTCTCATCTCCCCACTCCCCACTCGCTACACCACTACCTTTTCTAAACTCAACTTAGAACGCTTCACTTGTTCAGGAATCGCCACGGGATAATCTCCAGTAAAACAGGCAGAGCAGAAACTATTGGTGTCTTCTCGTGTCGCTTCTAGCATTCCTTCCCAACTGAGATAGGCGAGGCTGTCTACTTCCAGTTGCTTGGCAATTTCCGCTACTGACTTGGTAGCAGCAATTAGCTGATCCTGAGAATCGGTATCGATGCCATAGAAGCAAGGATGAGTTACTGGCGGCGAAGAGATTCGCATGTGTACTTCTACTGCACCAGCTTCACGCAAGGTTTTGACTAGTTTCCGGCTGGTAGTACCACGAACAATGGAGTCATCAACAATAATTACTCGTTTACCCGCCAGCACATCTTTAAGCGGGTTGAGTTTCATGCGGATACCTGACTCGCGCATGGTTTGAGTTGGCTGAATAAAGGTTCGTCCAACATAGCGGTTTTTAATCAGTCCTTCAGCGTAAGCTACACCAGAAGCTTGAGAAAATCCGATCGCAGCAGGAATACCAGAATCAGGAACGCCAAAGACAATATCGGCATCGACACAAGATTCTTTAGCTAGTTGATGCCCTAACCGCATCCGATAGCTGTACAAACTCTCGTTGTGCATGATGCTATCAGGACGGGCAAAGTAAATCATCTCGAAGATACACAATTTTCTTTGGGGCTGTTGACTCCAATGATAGGAAGCTAAACCTTCTTCAGTAATCCAAACTAATTCGCCTGGTTCTACATCCCGCAGGTATTCGGCTCCAATGATGTCTAAACCGCAAGTCTCGGATGCCAAAACGTAACGAATTGGATTACCAGCTAAAGTCCCAATTACCAGAGGGCGAATGCCGTTGGTATCCCGAACACCCATAACGCCGTCAGGAGTGCCAATAACTAAACTAAAGGCTCCTTGGCAACGATGAAATGCCTGAATTGAACCCTCTAACCAATCTGCGCCAGCGTTGACCGCTTCTGCGATCGCAAAAGCGATCATTTCTGAGTCTGTTGTCGTGACTAAGTTGTATTGTTTCTCAATCAACTCTTGACGTAGCTGCACAGTATTGACTAAATTGCCATTGTGTGCAAGAGCTAATGTACCTAAACGGGTTTCTAGGACTGCGGGTTGGGCATTAACTTTGCGGCTAGAACCTGTGGTGGAATAACGAGTGTGACCAACAGCAAGGCTACCAGGCAACTGATCCAAAACGGACTCGTTAAAGACTTGAGACACCAAGCCCATATCTTTATGCAGGTGTACTTGTGTACCCTCAAAGGTGGCAATACCAGCTGATTCTTGACCCCGATGCTGGAGGGCATACAATCCAAAGTAGGTCAGTTTAGCAACGTTTTCTCCTGGTGCGTAGATGCCAAAAACACCACAAGCTTCTTCTGGCTTGTCAGGCTGATCTTCATGACTATTGATTGGGTTGTTGGTCTGGTCGGGGTATTCATCCGAAGTGACAGAATGAATCGAAATCATGCTAGCTTTGCTCCTGGTGGGGGGGGGTCAAGTCACTGGGATTATGTTTATGGAGAGGTTATTAATTTCTTAATAAATCTTTAACCATCTATTAAAACAGTACCGTAATTATGCCCAGAGACGTTAATAGTTCTGAATAATTAGTGCTAATTTCTGAGTGAGGAAATACTCAAGACTAGGAAACAGTCGTGTTGGTAGCGATACGCCTAGCGATCGCATGGGAATAGCGATCGCTCATATCTTCGATCCTAACTTTGATTAAGGTTTGATTATCAGTGGTGAAAACCCCCAAACTTGTGTGGGAATTATCGACTATACCGAGTTTTTGCCATTCTTGACCCAGATGTTCCTGTAAATATGATTCCCAAATTTCTTGTTGTTCTGATGCAACAGAGACTAGAATCCTGGCACCACCTTCGGCAAACAACACCTCGTCTAAGCGAGGCAGTGCGGTCTTGGGGTCTCCCCAAGTAGAGCAACTGCCGTGGTTTAACTGTGTTGCTGCTATTTCTAACTTGATATCAGCACCAAGGTTTCCAGCAATACAACATTCGGCAAGTGCGATCGCTAATCCGCCCTCAGCAGAATCATGGGCTGAACGTATCCAACCATTACGAATTCCTTCACGACAAACTTTTTGGACGCGGCGTTCCAAATCAAAATCAACCAGTGGCGGTTTTCCGGCAACAGTCCCGTGGATAGTGGCTAAATACTCAGATGCTCCCAAACTGATTTTGGATGCCAGAGGCAATCCGAGAAGATAAATCACATCGCCAACTGCTTGCCAACCTTGTCCACAAATTTTGGTGATATCGGGAATCAAGCCCACCATCCCCACTACAGGAGTGGGATAAATGGGTTGTGGAATTCCTTGGGAATCGAAGGTTTCATTATATAAAGAGACATTTCCGCCTGTGACTGGTGTCGCCAATTCTCGGCAACCTTCTGCCAAACCGCGACAAGCTTCTGCTAATTGCCAATAACCAATCGGTTTTTCTGGAGAACCAAAATTTAAGTTATCTGTCACCGCCAGAGGTTCTGCACCCACACAGCTAAGATTGCGTGCAGCTTCTGCCACTACTGCCTTAGCCCCCTCGTAAGGGTCAAGATAAACATAACGAGGATTGCAATCTACTGTTGCCGCCACTCCTGATTTTAGATTTTGGATTTTGGATTTTAGATTTGGGATTTCTTCTAGGGGGCGCAAACGGATAACAGCTGCATCTGCACCACCTGGTAGTATCACTGTATTATTCTGTACTTGATGGTCATACTGACGATATACCCAATTTTTAGATGCGATCGTGGGTGTATCGAGCAAAGTTAACAGAATATCATTCCAACTTTGCACGCCTCCTTGGAGTTCTATGCCAGCAGTTGTACAAGCAGGTAAGGAATCAGGTGTCCATTCCCAAGCTTGACGGGCGTATTCTGGCGGTTCTGTCAACAATTCCCGGTTATATAGTGGGGTATTTTCTGCCAAAGCCTCGGCGGGAATTTCTGCTGCTACTCCACCCTGGAAGAGAATCCGCACAATGGGTTCAGCGATGACAGTACCAGCGACAACGGCTTGAAGTCCCCAACGGTGAAAAATGTCAATTAATTCTTGCTCACGCCCCTTATGGGCAACGAACAGCATTCGTTCTTGAGATTCCGAAAGCAGATATTCATAAGGAACCATCCCCGTTTCTCTTGCGGGAATCTTATCTAAATCTAATTCAATTCCCACACCGCCTTTTGCGGCCATTTCCGAGGTAGAACAGGTGATACCGGCTGCTCCCATATCTTGGGCAGCGACAACTGCACCTGTCTTAAAAGCTTCTAGACAAGCTTCAATTAACGACTTTTCCAAAAATGGATCGCCTACTTGCACAGCCGGGCGATCGTCTATTGACTGATCGCTCAATTCTGCACTCGCAAAACTCGCGCCTCCCATGCCATCGCGCCCAGTGGTAGAACCAACATAAAGCACAGGATTTCCTAAGCCAGATGCCCCAGATTTAACGATTTCTGATGTTTCCATTAATCCTAGTGCCATAACATTCACTAGAGGATTACCAGAATAAGCCGGGTCAAAGTAAACTTCGCCGCCAACGGTGGGTACTCCCACACAATTACCATAATGTGAAATTCCCGCCACTACACCTTGGAACAGCCTTTGAGTTTTGGCATCTTCTAGGGAACCGAAGCGCAGGGAATTTAATAGGGCAATGGGACGCGCACCCATCGTAAAAATATCTCTAAGAATACCTCCTACTCCCGTTGCTGCACCTTGAAATGGTTCCACAGCTGAGGGGTGGTTGTGGGATTCAATCTTAAAAGCTAGTTGGAGTCCGTCACCTAAATCTACAACGCCAGCATTTTCACCAGGCCCCACGAGGATGCGGGGCCCCTCAGTGGGAAATTGCTTGAGTAGAGGTCGAGAATTTTTGTAACAGCAATGCTCTGACCACATCACCCCGAACATTCCCAGTTCAGCTTTGTTGGGATGACGGCCTAACCGACGGACAATTTCTTCATATTCTTCTGGCTTTAAACCTTCTGCGGCGATTTCTTCGGCGGTAAAGGCTGGTTTTGAGGTTGCAGTCATGGAAGTAATGCACTCTGGGGGGACAGAGCATTATTCTATCGATTTACTTGCCTTGTAAATGCAGTTCCAGAAATGCAGATAATTCTTCTTTGCATATTTCTTTCTGGACTACTTGAATCACCAAGTTGTAAGCTTGCTCTTGCGATAAGTTGAAAGTGTAGTCATTTAAGCTACGCACTTCTACTTTCCTGTATATTGACACCCAATTTTTCAAGATAACTTAACTAAGTAATGTCAATGTTAATTATAAGACAAGAATTTCTAAAATTTTACTTAAGCTCAGGGATTCTTCGGGTATATACAGTTTTGCTGTAACAATCAAGTGACGAGAATCACACATATCTATGATTAGGATCGTCTCTTTGCGATCGCTAACTAGGCATAATTAATGACAACTGAACTCTAGCCGAGTCATTAATAGGGAACACACTTAATTGCCGACAGCCTTAATCAAGGACTGTCGGTTTTTTATGTCCGTATATCCTCCATTTTTTGAGCAATCCCCCATAGTTATACTTAAATAAATTTCCCCACAGACGGTTAGTAACTTGACAGAGATTTAGCCATAGCCACTACCAAATGTGGGGAAGGTATGATCAAATTGGGTATCTTATGCCTATCGAGCGCTTATTGCACTCACTCTAGTAGACCGGAAGTATACTCACTCCTAAAACCAGCACACACTTTGAATTAGGACATAGCTTGAATGATGTAATCAAAGTAGGGTGCTGCTTCGGCGGCGTCTTCCGCACTCAGTAAGCTAAGGGAGGCTGTTTTGAGGGAATTGATCGCTTCTACCATTCCAGGCACGGGAACGCCCAATGAATTGTACATTTCCCGTACACCAATCAAACCAATTTTTTCAATTGGCTCTTTGTCGCCGGCAAGCACACCATAAGTAATTAGGCGTAAGTACCAACCAAAATCACGGATACATAGAGAGCGCTGGCGTTCCCCGTAAGCATTACCACCAGGGGAGATAAAATCAGGACGCTTCTGCCAAAGTTGTTTGGTTGCTTCCTGAACTATCTTTTTTTCGTTTTCGGCTAAGGTAGCCGCAATCCGCGTCCGTTGTACGCCGGTTTCCAAAAAGTCTTTGATGTTTTTCAGTTCGCCACTGCTGGGATAACGCAGTTCGTCGTCGGCTTTGAGAATAACTTGGCTAATTACAGTCATGATGATTGAAATCACCTGAAATATTATCTGTTAGTTTAGCGAGTCGGAGGTACACAAGTGAAGAGATAGGAGCTACTTATGTATTGAATTTATCAATTTAGGGAGTGGGGGGCAGGGGGCAGGGGGCAGGGGGCAGGGAGCAGGGGGAGAAGAGCTATTGATTATTGACCTATGCCCAATGCCCAATCACAAATGACTAATGACTAATGACTAATGACTAAAATAATTTGGCAACAGGGTGAATTAATTGAAGTGACGATCGCTAATCTGAGTGATACAGGCGATGGAGTGGGACGCGCTGATGAGCGTGTAGTCTTTGTCCCAGATACTGTACCAGGCGATCGCGCCATTGTCCGCTTGGTTCATGTTAAACCAAAATACGCCCACGGTAAGCTCCAGGAGCTATTAGAACCATCTCCTGGGCGTATCCGACCTAGTTGCATTGTGGCGGATAAGTGTGGTGGTTGCCAGTGGCAGCATGTTAATTATGATTACCAGCTATTAGCCAAGCAAAACCAAGTTATCCAAGCTTTAGAACGCATTGGCGGTTTTGTCCAACCACCGGTAGATCCGGTACTCGCCGCAGCTTCTGCTTTAGGCTATCGTAATAAATCTACATATCCTCTCTCGCTATCGGCAACGGGACAGGTACAAGCTGGTTACTACCAAAAAGGTAGTCACCAATTAATTAATTTAAATCAATGTCCAGTCCAAGACTCACGATTAAATCCTTTACTTGCCGAAGTTAAGCAGGATATCCAACAACGGGGTTGGCGAATCTATGACGAACAACGTCATCAAGGACAAATTCGCCATCTTGGTTTACGCATTGGCCGACACACCGGAGAAATGTTGCTGACTTTGGTAGTGAAAGACTGGAATTTATCAGGAATTGAAACCCAAGCGCAGGAATGGTTAAAGCGTTATCCACAGTTAGTAGGAGTGTCACTCAACCGCAATAGCGATCGCACAAATGCTATCTTTGGATCAGAAACCCGTTGCATCGCCGGAGTCCCACACCTGCGTGAAAATTTTGCTGGACTGGAATTTCAAGTGCGCCCAGATACTTTTTTCCAAGTGTATACAGAAACAGCAGAGGCACTATTGCAGGTAATTCAATCAGAACTCAATCTTCAAGGGCATGAGTTGCTAGTTGATGCCTATTGTGGTATCGGGACTTTAACTTTACCCCTCGCCAAAAAAGTACGGATTGCCACAGGATTAGAAGTGCAACCAGCAGCAGTGGAACAAGCTATTTTGAATGCCCACCGCAACGGAATTGATAATGTGACATTCCAAGTCGGCGCAGTAGAGAAACTGCTTCCCAAAATGGGCACAATACCAGAAGTAGTAATACTCGATCCGCCACGTAAGGGGTGCGATCGCGCAGTCATCGATACTTTACGGCAATTGAAACCATCTCGGATTGTTTACGTCAGTTGTAAAGTAGCTACCCTCGCCCGTGACCTGAAATTGCTTTGTCAAGATGGGCAATATACTATCACACGGGTACAACCTGCTGATTTTTTTCCTCAAACTGCTCATGTTGAAGCTGCCGCCTTTCTTGTGCTATCAGATTTGCACAAGGATAGTAATTCCTTTACAAAAACTGAAATTTGAAATTTTTAGTCTGGTGCATACTAAAGATGCTAAAATTGAATTAAGGCAAAAATAAAAATTCATTTTGTTTAAATAAATTCAAGCTGCATAGGTTCTTAGAAATATGAATTGGATTGTATAAAAGATAAATCGGCAATTAACTAGAGTATGCCAATACTCTGTCAAATTATTAGCATCTTTTTAAGTTGCTTAGTTCATTATCAAAACTATTACCGCCGTTAAATCTCTAAAGAATCCCAAATCATACTATAAAGCTAATGCTCCCTAGCATTTTCAAAATTTAGTTTTAAAGACGCAAGTTTGAAGGCAGCATGACCACCTCAATTTTATCAGGGTGCCTGTAATAGCAAACTGATGTCTAGCTAACTGAAAGCTATGGGGTTTCTCTTGTGATTACAATTTCACTCCGTCCAGTTGCACGTTATTGGGGCACTATTAGTTTTGCCTCAACCCTCTACCTCTGTCCAATATTAGATTTACTGTTGGCAGAAATCCCATCCAAATTACAAGCAGAACTGCGGCTAGGACTTCAAGAAGCCCTAGTAAACGCAGCTAAACATGGCAATAATCTTGATCCAAGTAAAACAGTTGTAGTCCGTTTTTCCTTAATAGATAATCAATATTGGTGGATAATATCAGACCAGGGTAGCGGCTTTACTCCTTCATCTAGTAATGAAGAAGAACCAACAGATTATTTACCACCAGATGAATCAGAAAATGGTCGTGGTTTATGTCTTTTACATCAAATCTTTGATCAAGTAGAGTGGAACCGCAAAGGCACAGAATTGAGGCTTTGTAAACAAATGGAAACTCGCCGGGGATTATCTCTGCGACGATAATAAGGGAGTGGGGAAAGTTATTAGTTGATTAATTTTATTCCCTACTCCCTACTCCCTACTTCCCGTGAGTCGGACATGGAGGGGCAGAAATGGAGCGATCTAACCAACCAATTGCTTGTTCTAATCTAGCTTGAGCTTCTTGTGGCTGATTCTTTAAAAGATATACAATCGCTGCTGCCACTTGTTCATTAGCGCGAGAATTGCGGTTAGACTTGAGGCGATGCCAATCGTTAGGGGAAATGCTCAGTCTTTCCATGAGGGCTTGAGCAAGTTCTAGAGTACTAAGTTCATTCAGTTGACTGGTTTTCGGCAGCTGGGTAGATTGGGACATAATTATGAGTGCTGAGTGCTGAGTATTGAGTGCTGAGTCGAAAACTCATAGTTTTAATTTTGACTATTGGCAGACTCCTCTTTAATCTTAGTTTACTACTTGTAAATGAAGCCGCCTAAACAATCACAGCCGTCAGCAGAAAATCCCGAACCAGATTTTGAGCAAGAACTAGAGGAAGTAGAGCGATCGCTCCTATCCTTAAAAGAACGTTACGATCAAGTGCAACGCGATCGCCAACAACAGGCACAATGGCAACAGCGCCGGGATCAACTAAAGCATAATAAATCTCAGACACCAGAAATAAAAGCAGAGTTACGGCACATTCAACAGCAGTTGGAAAGGCTAGAACTAAACTTAGAAAGCCAGTTATTTTCTTGGCGTAGCCTCAAAAAACCTTTCTGGCAAGTCGTCCGCTTTGGTGGAATGGGCGTTATCATAGGCTGGATATTAAAGTCTTATGCTGGGTAAATATGGTAAATCGACGGATTGCAGAAATATTGCGAAGTGGCCAACCTGATGAGTCCCTCCAAGTGCAAGGCTGGGTGCGGACAAAGCGCGAGTCCAAAGGGTTTGCTTTTATTGAAGTCAATGACGGCTCATCACTAGCTAATTTGCAAGTCGTCATCAATCAGGATTTGCCAGATTACGAAGCTATCTTGAAAAAACTGAATACAGGTGCTGCTGTTGAGGCTACAGGGGTACTGGTGGCTTCTCTGGGTAAAGGACAACGGATTGAATTGAAAGCCGAGTCCGTGAAAGTTTATGGAGAAGCTGATCCCGATACATATCCCCTGCAAAAGAAACGTCATTCCTTTGAGTTTCTGCGAACCATTGGACATTTGCGATCGCGTACTAATTCTTTTGGTGCAGTTTTCCGCGTCAGAAATGCTTGTTCGACAGCAATTCACCAATTTTTCCAAGAAAGAGGCTTTTTGTGGGTACACACACCGATCATCACCGCTAGCGATTGCGAAGGTGCGGGTGAATTGTTTAGCGTTACCAGTCTAGATTTAAAGAATATTCCCCGCACAGATAATCAAGCAGTAGATTACAGCCAAGACTTTTTTGCTAAACCCACATATTTAACAGTTAGTGGCCAGTTGGAAGCAGAAGTAATGGCGATGGCGTTTTCTAACGTCTACACCTTTGGCCCTACCTTCCGTGCAGAAAATTCCAACACCTCTCGCCACCTAGCAGAATTTTGGATGGTTGAGCCAGAAATGGCTTTTTGTGACTTAGAAGGCGATATGGATTTGGCTGAAGCGTTTCTCAAACACATTTTTAAATATGTGTTGGAAACATGCCCAGAAGATATGGAATTTTTCAATGAACGCATTGATAAATCGGTGCTGGCAACAGCCGAAAATATTATTAATAATCAGTTTGAACGCTTAACTTATACAGAAGCGATCGCACTTTTAGAAAAAGCTGATGTTAAATTTGAATATCCAGTGAGTTGGGGTTTAGATTTACAATCAGAACATGAACGGTATCTAGCTGAACAATTATTTAAAAAGCCTGCGATCGTTACAGATTATCCAGCGCAAATCAAAGCATTTTATATGCGCTTGAACGACGATGAAAAAACCGTCCGCGCAATGGATATTCTCGCGCCTAAAATTGGTGAAATTGTCGGCGGTTCCCAACGCGAAGAACGCCTAGAAGTTCTAGAACGCCGCGTGTTAGCGCAAGGATTAAAACCAGAAGACTTGTGGTGGTATCTTGATTTGCGTCGTTATGGTACTGTTCCCCACGCCGGTTTTGGGTTGGGTTTTGAACGACTTGTGCAATTTATGACTGGTATGGGAAATATTCGTGATGTGATTCCGTTCCCACGTACACCACAAAGTGCTGAGTTTTAGTTTAAATTTTAGACCTGGCCATTTATAATCGCCAGGTTTTTGACTTTTGTGGATAAAGAGAAATCCAACTGAAAACATTTATCATGAGTATACAAGACCAAACCATTGGTAAAATCCGGCAAATACCAGAAGCTTTAGTTCAAGAAGTCAGTGATTTTATCGACTTCCTATTAATGAAGCATAGCAGCAATAACTGGGAATTATGGCTTCAGTTTAGCGAGTCAGTGGAAATAGTGGAATCAGATTTTTCTGACTATTTATCTAATTTAGAAGATTATGAAGAGCGCTTGTCCCGTGGGGAAATTCAGTGGTAGATATCACACGGGGAGATGTGCTTTTGTGTGATCTCAATCCTGTTGTTGGTACAGAACAAGCAGGAATTAGACCTGTTGTAGTGGTGCAAATTGATCGGGCAAATGCTGTTAGTCCTCATACCATTATTGCACCATTCACTTCAAAAATTAGACGGGCTATTTTAGCCTCTCATGTCTTTGTACCTGCTGGTATCGGTGGTTTAATTAAGCCAAGATTCTGTTGTGCTTTGTGAGCAACTTAGAGTTGTTGATAAATCAAGAATTATCAGAGTGATTGGTCATTTAGATGATAATTTTTAGATGAATTGGCAATAGCTTTATGTACTATCCTTGGGTTAAGGATTATGAACTAAGAATTTTGAGTCTCCTCTTGTAAAACTTGAATTTGCTCAATAGATAATTCAGTAACTTGAGCAATTTGCTCTAAACTCATTCCAATTCGCAACAAATTTAAAGTCAACTTTCTTGTTGCTTCTGCTTTGCCTTTGGCTTCACCTTCTGCTTTACCTTTGGCTTCGCCTTCTTCTAGGATTTCTTGATAAATGACTGATTCGCGCATAATCTCACTCCTTTACTTTCTTGCTTGCCTGCGTGGGATAAGTGACGCTAGTGTTAAAAGAATTATGCAAAGTAAAACCTCCATCCCAGAAGTCGAGTAGGAAGCTAGAATGGCAATTCCAAATAAAGAAGTAAAATCTAATACTGATATTTTAGATAATAGACGCACCCAAACTCGCATCCAAGTTCGCATTCCTAAAGACTTACATGAGGAACCAGTCATTTCACGACTGGTTTCTCACTATGGGGTCATAGTCATTATTGCTGATGCTCAGGTAAGCGCAAACGTGCCACAATATAGCTGCTTCGATCTGGAACTGAGAGGTACTGTTTCCCAGATTGAAAGCGCCCTAACTTACCTAGATGAACTGGATTTAGAAGTTTTGCACCAATCCAGCCCTGAAGAAGATGGTTGGTAATTAATTTTCGATTTCGGATTTTGGATTTTAGATTATCAATCCAAAATCCAAAATCTAAAATCTAAAATTCACTATGCCATTTGATTTTCAATCGCCCACCGCGCTAGTTCAGTGCGGTTGTGGAGATTGGTTTTGCCCAACATATTGGACACATGGCTTTCAACCGTGCGCTGACTAACATTGAGTTCTTCAGCAATTTCACGGTTAGCTAAACCCCTGGCGACAAACTGGACTACTTTCAGTTCGGTTGGGGTTAATTGCACATCGAAGGGAACCTGGATGCGGGAACCGTTTTCGCCTCCTTTAGCTTGGTGTTCTTTCCAACGGATAGTTTGTTTCAGTGAGGATTCAACTTGCGCTACAAGTTCTTCTGGTTCAAAGGGTTTGACCATATAAACATCAGCACCTTTATTCAGACCCTTAACTCGGTCTGCACTTTGTCCCTTAGCTGAAAGGAAAAGAACCGGAATCCAACTGGTGCGTTCGTTTTGCCGGACTTGTTCTACAAAAGTATATCCGTCCATTTCCGGCATCATCACATCGCAGATAATCATGTCTGGAACATCTTGCTCTAAAATTTCCAGAGCTTCACGTCCATTTTCGGCGGTGATGACTTCGTATCCCCGGAATTCTAAGTAATCCTTCACCAGCAAGATGAGGTTAGGGTCATCATCAATCAATAGAAGTCGTTTGTGATCTTTCATGCTGGGCTCTTTCATAGCAGTGGCACTTGTCGCGCTTCGGTCCATCAAAGTCTTGAATATTTATCCTCTATGGTGGGTTATTTCGAGATGTGTCCTTTTTCCTACTTAACTTGCCTTTGCTGTCTCGAAGCCTCAAAAATGCCGAGCATTTTTAAAAGACTAATAGCTCGATAGCAAAAGTCCAGCAAGGATACGTATAGCAGTAGTATCTATAATGCGCTATTATATATCGCATTGAAAGTGGCGGGCGAAAAAACACTGATTAAATAATAATCCTTCTGACTTACAAGTAAGTATTGGCTTAAAGATGACCCTACCTCAAAACCAACCCGCACTTTCTTAAAGCTTACTGCTGTTCCATATCCTTCAATTGTTAAGCCTCTATGAGGTGTTCACAAGAAACTAAGGAAGTTTCTGGCAAAGGATGGGTTAAAAATGCATGTTTTTCTACCACCTTGTTGCCTATTAAGTGTTCTTGGATGATCCGCTCAATAACTTCCAGTTTTGCTTGGCAATACCAGACACCATCAATTTAAACCACCATTATGAGTCTAGAACAACAAACGCGCAAGCCGTTGGCTTTAGTTGTATAGAAGCATAAGGAATAATTCTGTTGCGACTCATCAAGTTTTAAGTCTTTAAGTCGCTCTTTTAAGTATTCCCAGGATTCCAGACTAGCTGGTTTTGAGCAGCAGTTAGCAATTGTCTGATCAGCGCAAATAAAAATGTGCTGCTGAATTTTTGCAAGTCCTAAACTTTCTATACAATTAGTCAGGGTCTTATATTCTAGAGACTTAGTGGCTTTGGGGATTTGATGGCTTGATTGGATCACTGTATTGTTACTTATCGAGCGGCTCCCTGATTACAGTTCTATAACAATTTCCAAGCTTTGCAAATAAAGTTGACGGAAAAGGAATGGAAAATTGGGAGAACTCTTCATTACTCCCAACTTTCTTTGACCATATAAAAGTATACGTAACTTCCGAAGCAGAACCCGCAGAGTAAAAATAATTAGGCATTTGTACTTAAGTAGAACAATACTCTTCTAGTTCGGGAACCCGTACTAAAGGAATTCTTGCCATTGGATGCAACTTTTCGGTAAATTAGCACTCAGGAGTTGAGAGTGCTAATCTCTAAAGGAAAGAAATAATATGGCAGCTTTATCTCTAAGCGTTTCTACAGTTAAACCTTTAGGCGATCGCGTTTTCGTAAAAGTGAACGCCTCTGAGGAAAAGACCGCAGGTGGTCTGTATTTGCCCGATACCGCCAAGGAAAAGCCCCAAGTAGGGGAAGTAGTCGCCCTTGGCCCTGGCAAGCGTAATGACGACGGAAACCGTCAAGAATTGGAAATTAAAGTCGGCGATAAGGTGCTGTACTCGAAGTACGCTGGCACTGACATCAAACTCGGCACCGAAGAATATGTACTGCTTTCTGAAAAAGATATTTTAGCAGTCGTTATCTAGTGGGGAGTGGGGAATGGGGAATAGGAAAGAGTTTTCCCGATGCCCAATGCCCAATACCCAATGCCTAATTCAACAAAAAATTGACTTACTCCCGGAATTTAGACACCTATGGCAAAGCGCATTATCTACAACGAAAACGCCCGTCGCGCCTTAGAACGAGGCATTGACATCCTGGCTGAGGCTGTAGCTGTTACCCTTGGCCCCAAAGGTCGTAACGTAGTCCTAGAAAAGAAATTTGGCGCACCACAAATTGTTAATGACGGTGTAACGATCGCCAAAGAAATCGAATTAGAAGACCACATTGAAAACACTGGTGTAGCTCTGATTCGTCAAGCTGCTTCTAAGACCAATGATGCTGCGGGTGATGGTACTACCACCGCTACCGTTTTAGCTCATGCGATCGTCAAAGAAGGCTTGCGGAACGTTGCAGCTGGTGCTAATGCAATTTCGCTGAAGCGCGGTATTGACAAAGCTACTGGCTTCCTGGTAGAAAAAATTGCTGAACACGCCCGTCCAGTGGAAGATTCCAAAGCCATTGCCCAAGTTGGTGCGATCTCGGCTGGTAATGACGAAGAAGTTGGTCAAATGATTGCCCAAGCAATGGACAAGGTGGGCAAGGAAGGCGTAATTTCCCTAGAAGAAGGGAAATCTATGTTCACCGAGTTGGAAATCACTGAAGGGATGCGCTTTGACAAAGGCTACATCTCTCCTTATTTCGCTACCGACCCTGAGCGGATGGAAGCGGTTTTTGATGAGCCTTTCATACTGCTGACCGATAAGAAAATCGCTTTGGTACAAGACCTTGTACCAGTGTTAGAGCAAGTAGCTCGTGCTGGTCGTCCTTTGGTGATTATCGCCGAAGATATTGAAAAAGAAGCTTTGGCAACCTTGGTAGTAAACCGTTTGCGCGGTGTACTCAACGTGGCTGCTGTTAAGGCTCCTGGCTTTGGCGATCGCCGCAAAGCACTACTAGAAGACATCGCTGTTTTAACTGGTGGTCAACTAATTACCGAAGATGCTGGTTTGAAGCTAGATAACACCAAGCTGGAAAGCCTGGGTAAAGCTCGCCGGATCACCATCACCAAGGACAGCACCACAATTGTTGCCGAAGGTAACGAAGCTGCTGTTAAGGCTCGTGTAGAACAGATTCGTCGTCAAATTGATGAAACCGAATCTTCTTACGACAAAGAGAAATTACAAGAGCGTCTTGCTAAACTCTCTGGTGGTGTCGCTGTAGTGAAAGTGGGTGCAGCGACCGAAACCGAAATGAAAGACAAAAAGCTGCGCCTAGAAGACGCTATCAACGCTACCAAAGCTGCTGTGGAAGAAGGTATTGTTCCCGGCGGTGGTACAACTCTGGCTCACCTGGCTCCTGAATTGGAAGTTTGGGCAAAGAGCAATCTTAAAGATGAAGAGTTGATCGGTGCTTTGATTGTTGTTCGCGCCTTACCCGCACCTCTGAAGCGGATTGCTGAAAACGCCGGTCAGAATGGTGCTGTGATCGCTGAACGCGTCAAAGAGAAAGATTTCAACATTGGCTACAATGCTGCAACAAACGAATTCGTCGATTTGTTAGCTGCTGGTATTGTTGACCCTGCTAAGGTGACTCGTTCTGCTCTGCAAAACGCTGCTTCCATTGCTGGTATGGTGTTGACAACCGAATGTATTATAGTTGACAAGCCTGAACCAAAAGATAGCGCTCCTGCTGGCGCTGGTGCTGGTGGCGGAGACTTCGATTACTAATACGTAGTTAGATCAGTTGAAAAACAGCTGCTTCCCTTGTGGAGGCGGCTGTTTTTTGTGTAAGGGGAAAAAGAATGTGAGTTACGACAACGCTTGTAAATATTTATCTGAACAGTACCCAGCCGAGTTTGTGCGTTGGTTGCTTGGGGTAGAGGTGCAACAAATTGAAGTCTTAAAAACGGAACTCACGCTTGAACCAATTCGCGCGGATTCTGTGACATTTTTGCAAGCAGCTAACCAAATTTTGCACATTGAATTTCAAACTTTGGCGAAATCTAATCCGGCGCTTAATTTCCGAATGCTCGACTATTCTGTGAGGTTGAAGCGTCAATACCGTTGTCCTGTAGTGCAAGTGCTAATCTTTTTGCAAGAAACTACTAATGAAATGGCTTTTACCGAAGAATATCGGGACAACACGACAATTCATCAATATCAGGTTGTTCGTCTTTGGGAGCAAGATCCAACATTATTTTTAGCTAATCCTGCGTTGTTACCTTTAGCAAGTTTGACGCGAACTGATTCGCCACAAACTTTGCTGGCACAAGTGGCTGAACAAGTCGCTACAATTCCAGATAGGGAGGAGCGACAAAATATTGCGGGTTGTGTAGAAATTCTGGCGGGTTTACGCTTTGACAAGGATTTAGTTCGTCAATTTTTGCGGGAGGATATTATGAAAGAATCTGTAATTTATCAAGATATCGTTCAAAAAGAAGCGTTTAAATTGATCAGTCGTCTACTTAAACGGCGTTTTGGTGATATTAATGGATCATTACTTGAGCAGGTTCGGAATTTACCTGCTGAACAGTTAGAAAATTTGGGAGAGGCTTTGTTAGATTTTTCGGAAGTTGCTGATTTAGTAGCTTGGTTAGAGCAGCAATAGAGGAATTAATAAAACTGCATCATATTTTAGAGATTGAGGCTGCAAGTAGTTTTCCGCTTTTGTCTTGAGCTTGCAATTTTTGAATAATATGCTCAATAATACTATTCAAATCCTTCCGGCGGCGCATAGAGCGTTTTGGGTCAAGTTGACCGTGTTTCAATAATTTTCTAACCTGTTCTCCTAGCTCAGTTAAGTAAAACCTCAGTTGTTCTTCACCCTGTTCGCGTAAAATTTGCCGACATTCAGTTAGGATTTGATCGCCATTTTCGAGAGTTTTACTAGCGTCTGACTGCTTTGGTGTTGCTTCGGATAAATCTTTACTTTTTTGAGCGTTTAAACTGTTAGTTAGGCATTTTTCTACAGCCTTGGCAAGCTTGGGATCAGATTCTAAAACTTCTGCGATCGCTCTTAATAAATCTGCAATTTGTGATGCTTCCATTATCTACCTACTCTCTGAATAAATTCTTTAGTTAATTTCACCATAGAATCATGAGAATCATCATATTTTTATCTATACGTCAAATAATTACTCAGTTCTAACCCTTCTGCAATTTTTGCTCTTTCTAAAATTTTTGTTTCAAAAACTGGTGGATAGAAAGGGTCAACAATAATAGAGTTTAAATGTTCAGTTTGGGCTATAGTTCGGTTGTAACGAGAAATTAATGTTCCAACTGATTTTAAGTTATGTACATAATCTCTATTAAACTTCTCAATGTGTTCAAGTAATAGATCTAATCCATGAATTGACATTCGGTTTGGTACACAAGGGATTATACAAGCATTGCTAGCTAAAAATGCACTTTTAACTACTGTATTAATATTTGGAGCGCAGTCTATTAAAATATAATCATAATTATTTAATAAAGGTTTGAGTATTGTACGAATAAGCTCAACAGGTTTAAAGTTAAAAGAATAATAACCTGATGGCAATTGTTCCTGGATTTCAAATAGCCTTGGGCTACTAGGTATCAGATGTAAGTGGGCGAAAGAATTTCTATTTCTAACATTTGAAACATTGTGTTTAACT
>NZ_JAYGHE010000082.1:0-29560 GCF_034931145.1 Nostoc sp. UHCC 0252
GAACTCGGAACTTTAACCTCTGAACTCGGAACTTGGCGTTACTGAGTGGAAATATGAATTTGTAAGTAGCACTTTTTTATTCAAATTCAGCAACTTGGGTTATTTAGTTATTGTTCTCCATTCCCCATTCCCCATTCCCCAATTTTTATTCTGGTAACTTATACTGCCCAACAATACGTTTGGCAAACTCTGGAACATGCGCTTCTAATTTCTCTGGATGATTTCGCTTCACATACAAATAATTCCGAGTAAAGTGAGAATCAATGGAAAATCGCGCATATTCTAAACCCTTGGGGCCGATTTTTTCGATCACCACACCCATCAGTTTTGCTGCCCACATCGGGAGGGTAACGCCTTTATCGTAAGCGGGAATACTTTGCTGTACAGCTTCTTTACGGTTGCCTTTAGACGTAACTGGTTGAGTGTCTAACTGGTCTTTCACCAAATCCAGCATTTCTTTACCTGTGTCATTTCTAACGACAATCCATTGCCAGCCGAAGGGTGCGCCCATATAGCCAACAACTAAATCTGCTAGGGAGTTGACGTAATCAAAGCAACTCATACAGGATGGGGCAAAAACATCTTTGAGTTGGTTTGTCTTCAAGCCAAAGAAAGGCACTGTTTCTGATGAGCCATCCTCATGTTTGAAGTGAACCCGGAAGTCTTGCATAAATTCGTAATGCACAACTGTATCAGGCGATCGGCTAGTTGTTTCTAAGAACTTTTGCAGTCCGGCGCGGTTAACATTATCTACGCAGGGCGTACCCAAAACATACAGTTTTTCTAAACCCAATTGTTTTTCTACGGCTCGTAATGCCTGGATTTGGCAACCAACGCCAATTACCAACAGCCGCTTCATCCCCGATTTCTCTATCTGTTCCAATACGGAAAGGTTAGGGGAAAGGGTCGGTTTATTTACCCGCGCTGCTAGTATTTCTTCTGGAGTCCGGGCGATGACGGGCATGGGTTGAAAGCGGTCTTCTTTGGTGTTTTGCACGCAGACGACACCTTCAACTAAGCCGCGATTGAGCATTTCAATCGCAATGCTGCTAACAATACCCGTCCATTGTGCGCCTTCGATGGGCTGTTGTTTCCGCGCCGCCATCATGTCTTGGTGGACACCAAAGTAGAGTTCATCAGGGTTATCGAGATGGCGCGATCGCGTATGCGTTCCTTCTTCAAGTTCGCCTATTTGTTGATTAATAAAAGCACAGGCTTCCTTGACATAATGAATATAGTATGTATCGCATAATCCACACTCGCTACAAAGTTCTTTAGCAGGGCGGCGACTATTAGATTTGAGAGCTTTGGCTTTTTTGTGAGGAGAAACTGAGGTCATATAAATTTTTTGTTTTATTCAGGAATCGCTTTTATTACAATACCTTCACTAGCTATAAAGTTCACGATAGAGATTGAACAAGGATTTGGATACCGATAAATCGGGAGCTTGAAGCCATTTGCGTCGCACAAAAGACACTGGCGACTCTCAGTAGACAGAAAAGATGCGATCGTTGAAGCTATGTAAATATTTTGTTATACTTGTTAACAGAAGTTCATATTTAGACGCAACACGGCTAAAAAAGATAATGCCCAATAGTGTATGACTGCTAACGGCAGCTAGGTATGAACACTTCTGAGCAAGATTGCCAGCATAACAAAAGAAAGTTTTCGCCCAGTTGGGCGATTGAAACAGCCATGAATGAACCCATTACATTATCTTTAGAACAAGAATTCAGCCAGAGAGCTTTTGCTGACCAGGTGCAGCAAATGTCCCGCGAACAAGCTCAAGAGCTTTTGCTTATGCTGCATAAGCAGATGATGATTCGAGAAACGACGTACCGGGAATTGCTCAAGCATCAGTGGGAAATAGATTCCGATGCTATCTCTGGGTAGAACTAGATGCACCAATTACCCGCTTCATCCTCGTGAATTAGAGTTATTGAAGGAGGCAAGAGGCAGGTATGCTGAAGGTTCCGTACCTTATAGAGCGATCGCTTAAAGGTAGCTAGGGGCATTGTCTGAAAGGCTTAATTTAACCTTGTTTTATTTAGCGATCGCACATAGTTTAAACGTAGAAATTCCCCTAAGAGTACTCCAAGTAAAAAAATGCTCAATTGTCATTGCGAGCGAAGCGTTCGCAATGACGGGTTTTGGATCACTTGTTTTTTGGTAAACTCTAGCAAGCGATCGCAGCAATCTCACAAATGGTCGAGTGAGGCTATTGCTGTGCGGTCGCAGACGTGAAGAAAGCGGGTGGAAATATTGAGCGAAATAAACTACTAACTACAATAAGCCAGACTGCTTAATCCGGGAGCATTTACTAAATCAGTATTGGCTATCCAACCATTACCAGATAACTCTCCAGGAAAACTTCTGGAAAGATCGATTTCTACCCAAATATAATTTTCAGATTTGTATGACTTAACTATGTTACCTGTAACCAAGTTAACAAACACGATTGTATTTGGATCCAGTGTCGTTATAAAATCTCCTTTTATACTTGGTTGGCGACGTATAGTTTCGGTTCGTACAATTCGCCGACATACACTGCCAATAACAGGTTTATTCAACAGGTTTTGAGCCTTGTTATTCGTCTGGCAAAATTTCAGTGCAGCAGTTTGAATAAACCCTGAAGTTGGAGATTTAATTCTTACAAATCTATCTCCACTAACTGGTATATATGCTAACACAATCTTTGTTTGTGCCGGCAAGATTCTGATAGCATTGGATGATGTTGAAGGTTCTTTGAAAATTGGAGTACTTACTTTAGTTGCTCGACAACTCGACTGTGAAGAATTGGAGGGTGCTTGTGTGATTTGAGCAAATACAGGTACACCCAGAGCGAAAGTAGCAATCTTTACTAAAGTAACAATATACAATAACTTGTGAAATTCCACGTTTTTCCTTAATATCACTTGCGAAAGACTGTATATTAGACTCAGAACTTATAACATCTGACGTTATACCATTTTTTTAACTCTTAAGTTTCTATTTTTTATTTAGCCAAAAGTTACCAAAGTTGGTTTTTATGGGCTTGACCTTTACAGTACGTATACCTCAATTCGTGAGAGGTTAAGGTCGGATACTATTTGTCAATAAGCAATAGTACTTAAAATATTGCGAAAATCAGGGTCAGAAACACAATTTTTGAGCAGGCGATCGCGTCATCTTGGTACGAGGTACTGTAATGAAGTTGCTGATTTAAGAGACTCAATAACATGAGAACATTCCAGCTTACTTTCTTAAAAAATTCAGTTAGAGTATTTATTTTAAGTGTTTCTATTTTGCTTCTACTGTGGTTGAGTTTGCCGCTTCTGCCAATATTTGCAAAATCAGAAACTCAAACTTTTGAGCAAGTTTGGCAAACGATAAATGATAATTTTTACGATCCCAACTTTAATGGGGTAGATTGGAAATCCATCAAAAAACAATATCAACCTCAGCTAACAAAAGCTAACTCAACTAAAGATGTTGCTGTTGTTCTTAATCAAATGCTTTCTCAACTCAAATCTTCTCATACTCGGTTTTATACTCAAGAGGAACCTGCTTACTATCAGCTTTTAGGGATTTTCTTACCTCAAAATTCTGATTTAAATAAGCAATTAAAAAAGTTTTTTCCTAAAGGTATTGAATATACTGATATTGGCTTGTTCACCAAAGATATCAATGGCAAAACATTTATTAGCTCTATTCTTGATGAAAGCCCTGCTGCGAAAGCTGGCTTAAAGGTAGGAGATCAAATTTTAAGTGTTGATGGTTCTTCATATCATCCAATCCGCTCTTTTACTGGAAAAGCAGGGCAAACCGTCAAAATGTTGATACAGCGATCGCCCGAACCGAGCAGCCAGCAAGAAATTACTGTCGTGCCGAAAATTTTTGATCCTAGCACGATGTTCTTGGAAGCTCAGACAGCCAGTATTAAGCTAATTGAGCAAGATGGCAAGAAAGTTGGTTATATTCATATATGGTCAAATGCAGCAGACCCCTACCAGCAAAAACTTCAAGATGAACTGATTTATGGTCGCTTAAAAAATGCAGACGGTTTAGTTTTAGATTTAAGAGATGGATGGGGTGGAGGAGATATTAGTTATCTCAACATCTTTACTGCCAAACATAATCTCAGCATCACTAGCATTCCACGAAACCAACGGCGTTATACCTATAACTATCAATGGAAAAAACCTGTAGTGATGTTAGTAAACTCAGGCAGCCGTAGTAGTAAAGAAATTCTGGCGTTTGGCTTTCAACAAAGTAAGATTGGCCCAGTGATTGGAACTCAAACCGCAGGAGCCGTACTTGCAGGTCGTCCTTATTTAATGCGAGATGGTAGCTTGCTTTATGTTGCAGTTACGAATGTATTTGTTAACGGCAATCAAAGGCTGGAAGGTAAAGGTGTAATACCAGACATTAATATTCCATTTCCTCTAGAATATGCCCAAGGAGTAGATCCTCAAATACAAACAGCTATAGAAACTGTGTTAAAAGCAAAATTCTCACCAATAGTTGAAGAAGAATTCAGAAGTCAGAATTCAGGAGTCAGAATCAAGACGCTCGCGGACTCGCTCTAAGCGTTCGCGTAGCGTCTCGTAGAGAAGCCATGCCTCTCGTAGAGAAGGCTTTACGCTACGCTATCCGCCAGTCATACAGAACTCATTCTGAATTCTGACTCCTGACTCCTGAATTCTGTTGGATAAATAGCTCAAAATGCTTTCTGCTCGATGTATTATTATTGGCGGCGAACCGTTAGGTACACGTTATAAATAGTGGAATTTTATCTCTAGCCGACCAGAGCGAATAGAGCGAGCTAAAGCTGATTGGCGCGATCGCCACTTTGCTATTGTGCCAGATGAAACAGAGTTTATTCCACTGCCAGAAGTAGTAACAGAAGCTAATCCTTTCTCATAGATGCATCGAAGGGACTTTGTTCTAATGCAACTTTTCAACAAAAGAAGCACTCCCAAGAAAGCTAGAAAAAGTAATTAACATCCAACCGAAACAAATATGTTTTTGGGTTTGCCAATCATATCTGGCTTCTGTGGTTGGGATTGTGTTAGCTTCGACGATTTCTAATCCCCAATAGCCTAATGCACTGATACCAAACAACGTAGCGCTGACGATGGACAAATTAGCGATGATTTTGAGAATGTAATTACTTAAAGTGGGCGCTTTCTGAAAGGATTGTCTGTAATGATGATGGATAGTTAGTTCGCTCGGAGCTACAACCTTTACACGTCTTGGTTTTTGGTGAGTGAGTTGTGAGACAAATTGCTTTTTATCAGTCATGGATCAAACCTCAGCCGTTTAGGTTGTAGCTAGATTATTTTCAGTAATTACATTGTAAACTTTCGTCAGAGATGTGTGGTTAAGATTACAGGAAATCCCCAAATTCCGAAAAGATGTAGTAGTTAGCGATGTCACACGAAAAAGCCGCAAGCGTCTACGCAGAAAAATTAAGAATTCGACTAGCTTTTAGCTACACGATTTGCCGAGTCATTGACTGAGCAAACAATCCCTGATCGCTATCTGGAATTGCGTAGCCCTTTCAAGGTAACTCGTAAAATCTCTTATTTTTTCTCAGCGTTCTCTGTGTCTCTGCGGTTCAAAAACATACTTTTTAACTACAGAGGCGCAGAGGACACAGAGTATAAAGTTTAAAGAGGAGTCTATTTACCAAAATTTTTACGCACCTTGAAAGGGCTATTCTTATAATGGTAAACTAACTGATTTAAAAGGGAAAATTAGCAATACTACCAATTGTAGATTTATCTGAGTTAAGACTGTGGCTAGAGAGGGTAGTTTGGCAAAAGTGCTTAAACAATACAAGAATGAATTTCACCCTTTGACTAAGCCGATGGTATAATGGCAAACGCCGATCTATTAAGTCAATATGATTTATAGATAGATAATATACCTATCTATACTTATTTAAGAGAACTAAAATTTTAGGGAAAAGTTCAAGTATTACTTGTTAATTAAGGTACTTCGATGAAAAAATTGATTAAAGGTTTGCGTGAATTTAAAAGTAGTTATTTTCCCGCCAATGAAGAACTGTTTGAACAACTTTCTCATGGTCAAAAGCCCAGAGTACTATTTATTACTTGTTCTGATTCACGTATCGATCCAAACCTAATTACACAAGCTGGGTTAGGCGAATTGTTTGTTATCCGCAATGCAGGCAACATTATTCCACCATTTGGTGCAACTAATGGCGGTGAAGGAGCAACTATTGAATATGCTATTCAAGCATTAAATATTCAACAAATTATTGTTTGTGGCCACTCGCATTGTGGTGCTATGAAAGGCTTAATGAAGTTAGACAGCTTGCGAATAGAAATGCCGCTTGTACATGACTGGCTCAAGTATGCAGAGGCAACCCGACGATTAGTAAAAGACAATTATAGCGGTTACGAAGGGGAAGAACTTTTAGAAATAATTATTGCTGAGAATGTACTCACCCAAATCGAAAATTTACGGACTTATCCGGTGATCCGCTCTAAGCTCCACCAAGGACAAATCAGCATTTATGCTTGGATTTATCAAATCGAAACAGGAGAGATTTTGGCATACGATCCACAAAAACATGCCTATATCTTGCTCCAAAATCAGCTTGTCGCATCGGAGATAGACGAGACATCAATTAGCCCATCTTTACCTAGCAATGTGGAAATACATTTCACTAAAACTCAACAACGGGCGCTTGAATCGTCCGAGGAAGTCCCTATAACACGTGAATGGTTTCCAATGACGGTGCTTTCTCCAGAGCAAATGGAGCGAATTTATCGAGGCTCGACAAATAAGTAAAAATGTAGAGAAGAAGTAAAGTGTTAAAGTTTTTTATACAACTATACTTATTAGCATAAATCACCACTATTGAATCAAAATTATGCAAGATTGAACTTTGTTGGCAAGGCTTTTTTGAAGCCCTTGCTCAACTTTGACGATCAATTTGTCAAAAGCCTCTCGATCTGCTGTCAGTTGTTCTTGAATAACTTTCTCTAGCTCTGGCTTTATTTGCTCACACATCTCCTCAATTTTTTTGTCACTCAAAAAACTGGAACGAACCCAACTAGGCACATCCACATTTGTCTTGATTACTTCTTGAACACTCTTACGATTTAGCTCCATTCCTGCCGCCATAACCGAAGCCCCATATACTAATGCAATGGGCCAAGTTAGGTGTCCAGTTAGGATTAGAGTGATGATGCTAGCTACAGTACCTCCACCAATTACTACATTGACGATAAACGCCACTGTTTCAGCGAGGATAGCATCTCCAATTCGTAGCTCTGGGTTAACAAAATTTGGGTCAATGCTATCTTGAAACCTTAAGCTACTTCTAGGAATCTGAAACTTTCGACATATTGGATCGGTTTGTGCGGCTAAATCTGGTTGGATTTTATTGCTAAACCAAGAAGCACATTGATGATTAATTATCTGCACAGCAAGTTCGCTTTTGAGCCACTCTTCTGCACCACCGATTAAAGATGTTTCCAAATCTGCCAAAGTCCGTATTTTGTTTTTTTGCCAAGCTTTTAAACCTGGTTTAACTGCGTTGACAATCAAACCATCTGTCAAAGGCTTGGTTAACGATTCAATTAACTCCGGGATATGCTTCTCAATCAAACTTTTAAGCTGATTGGAAGTAAATAGTTTGTTGACTTCTTGCTTAAAAGCAGCAGCACGCAGATCCCATCTTCCTACTCTTGCTAAACCCAGTGCAATGCACCGTTCCGGCTCAGGATCGGGACGCAGGAGTGTTTCTGGTTCGGGAAACATTTTCTGACAAAGAAAGTGCGTAAATTTCATCCGAGATGCACCGCCAGTCATCAGCACAAGTTTCGGCACAATTCCAAGTTGTTCTAACTTTTCTTGGGCCTCATTTAAAGAATTGCTAAAAGTTTGAATCCAACTATGATGCCCTAATTCAGCTAAGGGTTGATTTAAGATTTCCTCCATCATCAATTTATTTACTTGGGGAATAAAATAAATCTGTTCGTTGATCGACTCGAACCCACGCGCGAAGGATTCAGGATCGCTATATAGCTGTTCATTAGAAAAGTAATCTTCTTTTGCTTTGCGACAAGCAAGTTCACAACGAGCTTGGTGATGGGGATATTCCTTAAATACTTTTTCGAGTAATGTTTTTTGTTCGTGGTTGGCGAGAGTCCGGGCAAAAATAGCCTTGTCAATTAGGGATGCACCTAAAGTACTACTCCCGAAATCTATCGGGATTTCTTCTAAGTTCTTAACCAGAGTAAAATCTGTGGTTGAAGAACCAATATCGACAATTAACACCGATGCAATAAGTTTGTCATATTCCAGCTTTCCGGCTTCCTTGGCTTGCATGAAAGCAGCCCGCGATTCTGGTACAACATTTATTTGAGAAATGCCAGCTTCTTGAAGTAGCTTTTGGTATTCGGTGCGATCGCTAATTGACCATCCTGAAGGGCAACCAATGTAAAAATAGCTACCTTCTCCACCCTCAATTTGTTTGCTTTCTTTCAAAAGGCGGTAGTAGGTTGCAACAAAAGTGCTAATTATTTCCCGATATTTGGCATCGTTGTTGGGTTTTTGCTTGAAAGAAATTGTCAGTTGGGTAACACCAGCTTGAATTAATGCTTGTTCCCCGACAAGATAACCAAGTTTAGGATGCCAACCAAGAGCCGTAATTTGGTTCTTTTTGTTATTAATCTCCAGCATTTGGGGAGGTTCGATACTTTCCACGATCGCTTTAGCTACAGCCGTCTCACCGTGCCCCAAATCAAAACCGATTGTTTCTAAAATTTCCATAGCCTTATTGTCTATTATTCTCTAGAAGAGGAATATGCTGGTTCAATTACCCTACCGCGCCTAATTAAGCGATCGCCTTTTAACAGAGCAGGAGTTAGAGTGATGTGATCTTTGGTATCGGGGTCGATACTTGGCTCAAAGTCAAAATAATTGCGATCGCTATTAGGGTCATTTGGTCGGTAAATTTCAGCGTTAATTCCCTGAGACATTAAAATCTGTGGCAGAAGTTTCGCCAGTTCATAAGCCATTTGGGGTTTATCGAGTTTTGATGCGCCCATTAGCCTTTGCAAAAAATTCAATAGTTCTGGTAGTTCTTCTATTACTAGATCGCCTTCATATTTATTCGATTCTTCTACTCTAGCTACTGCTAGGTCAATTGTGTTGAGAGCATCGCCCAGGTGATCTAAAAATACTTTGCTATCAACCCTCAGAATAGGTTGAGGTAATTCTAAAGACAGAGAATTTTGCTGCTTATTTAAGTCAAGTTGAAGCACAACTTCTAGCCCCAAAAGTATAAAGACTAACAACAGACCCATCCATGCATCTGGGGTATTTTTAGTTAAAGAGAACAACCAACTTAAAATGCCTACATAAATCAGTCCCCGTAGCAATTTCAGGATTACTCTGCTAGAAAAAAACTTTGTCCCTGGGTTAGTAATTTGGCTTTTCTGTGTTGTCACAACTTGAGAATAGTTAGCCGCAGCGAGAGTGGCAATAGATTGCCGCAGCGTATCCAGAAAGAAGGAAGCTAGACGAACTTGAGCCAGATTAAGTTTTTCAATGTAAATTCTTTCAAAATGATCGAGTCGGTTCTGAACCAGCTTAACTATCTCCTCAATGTTGGTTGTGTTCTCAATATCTGTCTGAAGTTGGTTGCGTTCTTCGCTAAAAAGTGAAATTATTGTTCTCATTGTGTTGGTTAAGACTTTGACGTTACTAATAAAGGTGAAATGAACAACTGTTCTTCTCACACTGTAATCAGATGATGACCGAATAATTCATAATTAATAATTCATAATTATCTTAACATTGGGGATTTAAACCTTAACTAATACAATACTGCTTGTAGAAGCATCGCGTACAACCCTTTTTAATGTATGAATTATGGATTAGGTTGGTTGAAAATTACTATCTAAAAAAGGAGAAGCAGAATGTTGATCAGCGTCATTGCAGACTACGGTACAGGAGATCCGGCATTTACAGAAGTCACACAACGTCTGCTGATGGCTTTTCCTCATGCCCAAATTCATTTGCTTTCGGTTCCAGCATTTAGTACCTTGGCAACAGGATTCTGGATTGGCCAGCTAGGACTTAACCCAGGCCCTAGCGATCGCTTAATTTATCACAACTGTGCCCCTCGCCAAGATGATCCCGAAGCTCGTCGAGACAATGAAGGTGAAGGGCTAACTTATGCGCTCTTATCTAATGGTGTAAAAGTAGTGGGTGTGAATGCAGGTTACACCCTTTCTTTTATCAAAGACTATACAAAGGAGTTGCGGGTGGTTAACGTTTCTCGTGGTGGTTCGCAGTTTCGCTCACGGGATGTCTTTCCTCCAGCTGCGGCTGCCATTATGAATGAAGATTTTAGCGTTCTGGGAGATAACCTTAAGGGTGAGCAAATCCCAGATGTTCCACCAGATCGAATTGCCTGGATTGATGGCTACGGCAATATCAAAACAACTATTGGAGCGCATACAGTTAACTTGGAGCCTCAAAGCAAGATCGTGATCAGAATTGGAGATGTGGTGAGTGATGCAATATATTCTGATGGTAGCTTCAAAGTGTCTGAAGGAACTTTGGCCTTTGCTCCTGGTAGTTCCGGTTGGTCAAGAGGCGAATCAACAGAGCCATTACGCTTTCTAGAGTTGTTTTTGCGTGGAGGGAGCGCTTGGGAACGCTTTGGCCGTCCTCGTGTAAATCAGCAAGTAACTCGAATTGCTTAAAGTTGGTTGTTATACCAATTCTGTATGAAGATGCGCTAAATCATATTTAGGTGCAAGAGGCAAGAAAGAAAAACGAACCTCAAAGAACGCGAAAGACGCGTTCGCGCAGCGTCTCGCAGAGAAGAAAGAAGTTATATCATGTCGGACAAATTACTTGTGATATGTCATTGCGAGTGCAACGAAGTGGAACGAAGTGGAACGAAGCAATCGCAAGGCTTTTGGGATTGCTTCACTTCGTTCGCAATGACAATTATTTGACCGGACACAATATTAAAAGGGTTTAACGCAGCCTCACAAGAGAAGAGTATTACAACTAAACTTTTCAGTTGGATACAATACCTTTGACCTCTTTCATAAAAGGCTACGGTGTACACACAAGTCTTTTAGAGTTGCTACGTAACAACGTAGAGTAGGTTAATTTTTACAGGTTTATTGGCATGACGAGTCGATGCAATGGCATAACGAGTCGATGCAATGGCATAACGAGTCGATGCAATAGCATAACGAGTCGATGCAATGGCATTGCAGGTTATTGTATAAATCATTCCTGGGAGTGAAAGTTGATGATTCTAACTATGGTATGAACCTAAAAGACAACGCAGTTAGCAAGGTATTGCAAGGTTTAGGCTCACTAAACCTGTGGCGAGCGATCGCATGAAAGCAGAATTACCTTACTCTGAAAGAGTGACCATCAAACCAGGTGGACACATGGCATTGATGGAACAAAACCAACAGTTTGCAGAAGCAGTCAGCAGGTTTTGCGCTGGCTGCTCATAGCCGATATTTGAAGCACATCTGTCGTAGGGGCAATTCATGAATTGCCCCTACAGCGTGGTCTATTTACCTGAAAATAGCTGTAAACCTCCTGCCTGCTTCAACACCACGTTTGCACAACATGACCCTTCAATTGTTGCCCTAACCAAGGTGTATTTTGTGAAAGTGTATAAAGACTTTTGCGTTCGACTTTCCAGATTTGCTGGGGGTCAAATAAAGTAAGTTCTGCTGGTTGGTGAGGTAAGATCGCACTGACTTCTTGCCCTAAACACTCTGCTGGACTGGTACTCAATGCCCGCCATAACTCTAAAGCTGTAAATTCTTCAGTTTCAACCAGATATTGCCACAGCAAAGGTAATGCTAACTCTAAACCAATTGCTCCTGGGGGCGCTTCGGCAAAGGCTTGGACTTTTTCTTCGTAGCTATAAGGTGTGTGATCGATCGCGATCGCATCGATCACACCTGAACGTACCCCTGCACGCAACGCCGCGACATCACTGGGATTGCCTAAAGGCGGGTCTAAATGCAAGCTGGTGTTATAACTCTTAACTGCTTTTGTATCAAGTAAAAGGTGCATCCAGGTGGTGCTGGCGGTGATGGGTAAACCAGCAGCTTTGGCTGAAGCGATTAATTCCACGCTGCGAGATGTGGAGACGCGCATGATGTGGACTGGTGTACCGATGGCTGCAACTAATTCTAGCAGTGCTGCGATCGCAGTGGTTTCTGCACTGGCGGGTATTGGTGGTAAACCGAAACGGAGAGCATCTGGCCCTTCTCTCATTACACCATTTGCTGTTAACTGGCGATCGCTAGCCCAAAATGCAACTGGTTTACCCAACGGCTGGAGATACTCTAACACTCGCCGCACCAGTGCCAAATTTTCAAAAGGTTTACCATCGCTAAAACCGATAACTCCAGCAGATGCTAAATCTGCTAATTCCGTCATTTGCTTCCCAGCAACATCTAGGGTGATAGCGCCCCAAATCTGAAGCAGGGGAAGAGGAGAAGCAGGGGGAGACAAATTAATTTTCTTCTTCCTTGTTTCCACACTTCTTTTCTGCTGCAACTGTGCCACAAGCGCAGGGTTATCAATAGCTGGGAATGTATCGGGTAAAATGCTAACTCTGGTAAAGCCGCCAGCAGCAGCAGCTTGTAAAAAAGATAAGAGGGTTTCTCGTTCTTCAAACCCTGGTTCACCGGAGTGGCTGTACAAATCCACTAACCCAGGGCCAAGAACAAATCCCTGACAATCTCTAATTTGAGTATCGGAATGAATATCAACAATGTGCGAAGCTACTTCTTTAATATAACCATCAGCAATCAGCACATCAAAGAGTTCATCGATTTTAGAAACTGGGTCAATAACCCGGACTTTTTGCAGCAGTTCAGCCATAAAACTTTTTAGTTATGAGTTGAAAATAAAGTTAGGAGTTATAAGTTATGAGTTAGGAGTTATCAGTTATCAGTTATTTGTTCCTCGCTCATCATTGTTAACTTTATTCATCACTCATAATTTTTCACTCCTAACTTTATTCCTAACTCCTAACTCCTAACTTTTTCACAACGCTCCTGCTGCCGTTTTATCTAGTACGCCTCCACCGAAGTGAGTGGTGATATTCATCGCTTGTAATACTGGTAAACCATCGATTCCAGAAGGGTAATCGATAACGCTAACTGCGCCATTACCCTGACGGAAATTCCAGAAATTTTCTAGCGATAAACCCAGAATGTGACAAAGTAGAGTTTTATTAGTAGCGTCATGCGCCACCACTAATACAGTTTTAAATTGATTAGTTAATGCTGCTTCTACAATTGATTGCCAAGCTGCAACGCTGCGTTCCCATACTTCTTGCAAATTTTCCCCTTCAGGCATTTGCACTTGGGCCGGTACTAACCGCCAGCGTTGCAACTCACCGGGAAACTCTTGTTCTATCTCTGTTTCTAATTTTCCTTCCCAGAGTCCGTGGCTGATTTCTCTTAAACCATCTTGCAAGTCTAACTTTACATTAGGATGCTGCTTTAAAATAATCTCTGCTGTTTCTTTAGGGCGCAGCATTGTACTACTTACAGCAAAATCAATTGCTACCTCTTGAAGAAATTCACCTGCTTTTTGCGACTGTTTTCTACCGTTGTCATTCAGAGGGATATCAATTTGTCCTTGAAACCTAGTTTGGCGGTTCCAGTCGGTTTCGCCGTGACGTACTAGCAACAACCGTACTCCTTGATGATCCGGTCGCAATGAGGGTAAAGTCTCTCCAGTGTGTTGCGTTTGATTTAAGGATTCTAGCTGGACTGGTTCACCCAATCCCCCAGCAAAATTTAGTACAGTGATGCCACAGTTAGATTGCTGGATTGAATGGTAACGACTTGCAGGAATTCCCAAGGCCGTGCTAATTAGGGCACGATTAATGCCGTTATGTCCCACTATGAGAATAGTTTCGCCTTGATGCTGGGACAAAGTTTCTTGCCAAAACTGCCGCGCTTGTTCGTATATGGCAAGAACAGGAAAATGTTCTCTTGTCCCTTGTGCATCATTTATCAGCATTCGCAGTTCGTCGGGGCGCTGATGCCAAGTACGGTAGTCTTCGGCAAACTTCTGCTTGACTTCGGCAGTTATCAGCCCTGCCCATACGGGGAGGTCGATTTCTAGCAGTAAATCAGAAACTTGAATTACAGCAGATTGTTCAGGATGAGTAGCTAACTCACTATGAATAATATCTGCTGTGTGTTTCGCTCGTTGCAGGGGACTGCTATAAATAGCATTAAATAAAATATTGCTGAGGGCTTTGCCAGCTTTACTGGCATCGTTAAGACCTTTCTCGGTTAATGTTGACGCATCAGTGCGTCCCTGAATACGCCGCTCGGTGTTATAACCACTTTGACCGTGGCGCACAATGATAACACGAGTCATCTCAAAGCCCTCCTGTATCTAGACGATTAATTTTACTGCAAAATGATTGCAGAATTACGGACTCAGGAAGGCAGATTTAGTTAAAAGGGCGTTAGCAGACACATTGAAAGCTGAACATTGCCTGTGTAAGATAGACGCAGCTTATGATTTATACTATCTTACTTACGAGAAATCTATATATCTCAAGATTTTAGGGAAATGGTATTGGGCGAGAAAGGTGAAGTCTCTATTAGCTATAGATGGGGTGAGGTTCAGCCACTAGGCAAAGCCGCATAATTTGGGCAGACGACAAGCGGCGTTATACATTAATAAGTGTATCTGCAATACCGGACTTGTTCTGGCTTAGTCTCAATAGCAAAGGTTTGGAGATGTTTACTTTATCAGAAACTTCTATCCTGGCGGCAACCCTACTGGTAGCTTTAGGCATTTTGGGCTGGGGCTTTTATCGCGCTAGACCTTTTGGTAAGCTGGGAATCTTAGCCTGGTTACAGTCGGTGGTGCTGATGACTCCCTGGCTCCTATTTTTTGGATTGTTTGCCGCAGGGATTTACATCAATATAGCGGGTATATTGTTGTTAGTAGTGACTTCCGCAGGATTGTACATTTACTTGGGCAGACAGTTACGCGCTGCTGGGCAAGATACCATCCTCAAGCAACGTGCAACAGAAAGACTCGCTGCTGATTCTTTAGCTGAAGCAAATTCCCCACAAGCAGCAGTAGCAGAACTGAAAGCAGAGATTCCGCCGATCGCAGAAGAAGACTTGAATGCAATTAAAGGTATCTTTGGTATCGATACATTTTTTGCCACAGAAACCATCGCTTACCAAGATGGAGCCATTTTCAAAGGCAATCTGCGGGGAGAACCAGAAGAAACTCACAATCGTCTAACTGCGAGTTTACGGCAACGCCTTGGTGAGCAATATCGCTTGTTTTTGGTGGAAAATACAGATGGGAAACCAGTAGTGATTGTCCTACCAAGCCGCAATGATCCCCGCCCGATGTTGCGATCGCAAAAAGCTTTTGCAGGTATTCTGTTGATAGCGACCATTGCCACAAGTTTCGAAGCTGCGGGATTATTGCTGAATTTTGATTTCTTTGGCAATCCAGGGCGGTTTCAAGAAGCTTTGCCTATAGGTGCTGGAATATTTGCAATTTTAGTAGCTCACGAAATCGGTCATTGGTTACTTGCTAAACGCCACGAAGTTCGTCTTAGCTGGCCTTTCTTCCTGCCGGCTGTGCAAATTGGTTCCTTTGGTGCAATTACCCGTTTTGAATCTCTATTACCCAACCGCAAGGTATTATTTGATATCGCCTTAGCAGGGCCAGCCGCAGGTGGTATTATTTCTTTGTTAATGCTGGTAACAGGCTTACTAATTTCCCACCCAGGTAGTTTATTTCAATTACCCAATCAGTTCTTCCAAGGGTCGATTTTGGTGGGAAGTTTGGCACGAGTTGTTCTTGGTTCGGCGTTACAGTCGTCCCTGGTAAGTGTTCATCCCTTAGTGATAATTGGTTGGCTGGGGTTAGTAATTAACGCTTTGAACTTAATGCCCGCCGGACAACTAGATGGTGGGCGAATTGTTCAGGCGATTTATGGACGCAAAACCGCAGGACGCGCGACGATCGCAACTTTAATTTTACTGGCGTTAGTGTCTCTGGGTAATACTCTTGCCATGTACTGGGCGATCGTGATTTTCTTCTTGCAACGGGATCAAGAACGCCCCAGTTTGAATGAAGTCACTGAACCTGATGATGCTAGAGCAGCTTTAGGTCTTTTGGCTCTATTCTTGATGATTACCACGCTTCTACCCCTAACTCCCGGCTTGGCTGGGCGTTTGGGAATAGGATAGTGCTAAATTAGGAGTACAGACGCGATTAATCGCGTCTCTACAAGAGTTGGGAATTAAAAGAATTCTGCCCATATCCTAATCTCCCCACTCTAAATACGGTTTGGTTAAGGTTTTTTGATGAAGATTTTAGATCACAAAGACGCGATAAATCGCCGTCTCTACAAAAGAATGATTATTGTAGAGACGGCGATTCATCGCGTCTCTTGCCTTAACCGAACAGTATTGTCCCCACTCTTCGTCTTTCTAGGGTTTCCAACCAGCTAGCAGATTCGGGTAAGCTACGGGTGTAGGAAAGATTTTCTGGAAGGCAGTTTGACGCTCTAGGGGCTTTTCTTTGCTCATATTCCAGAGGGTTTCATAGAAAAAGAAAGAGACTCCGGCAAAATTGCGATCGCGTACTTTTTGCACTTGTGTCTGAATCTGCTGCATCGGTATAGATCGGTTTTTCAACCCAGCCAAAATACCCACACTCACGGGGATATGGCTTTTTGCAGCTTTTACTTCTGGATACTCTAATTCGCTGATAAAAACGTTCAAATCATCCCGATATATCTGCAAAACTAAGTCTTCAATAATTCCCATCCGTTCCCATTTCTGCCAGTCTGCTAAAAAGTATTCGTAGGAAAAACGCTGAGGATTAGGAGCAACGGAAACTAGGCAATTTTTTTTAGTCGCTTTAATGGCTGTAAATACCCGTTTCATAAAGTCGGTGATTTTATTAGCTCTCCAGCGCACCCATTCTGGATCTTTAGAGTTTTTGGAGGGAGCTTTACCACGGTGTTCTTTTTTGTAAAGTGCCACTGTGTAAGCATCGTACCCTAATTCTGATGGTAAGCCAAAATGGTCATCAAATTGAATACCATCGATATTATAGTTTCTGACAATTTCAACGATTAAATCTTGGATAAATTGTTGTACTTCTGGGCGAAAGGGATTTAGCCAAACGCGATTATGCGTCCCTTCTTTGATAATCCGCGTTCCATCGCTGCGACTAGTGAGCCATTGCGGACGATTTTTAGCTAATAGGGAATCTGCCGGGGCCATGAAGCCAAATTCAAACCAAGGAATGACTGTTAACCCTTTTTGATGTCCCACATCAACAATTTCTTTAACGATATCTCGTCCTTGCAATCCGGGCGTGGGATCGAGCGATCGCCCGATAACTTTTTGGGCAACTTTGCTAGGATACAATGTATATCCCCAATTCCAAACCGCCGGATATATGGTGTTAAAATTGAGTTCATCAAGGCGTTGCAGAGATCCCTTGAGGCGATCGCGCTCGAACAACACATCGCTATCAATATTTGTTAACCACACCCCTCTTAACTCAGATGCTGTCACTCTCTGAGGAATAACTTGAGCCTTTAAGGGGAACGATAACATTGTTGTAGCTACCAAACTCAAGGTAACTATAACGGCAAACAATCCCAACTTTCTGCTTTGGCGAATATTCCACCAAGAAGAAAATTCAACACACCACTTGACAAACCTGTTCATCATTTGCTGGAGACATTATCCAATATGAATCGTTTCGATTGTAAGCGATCGCTATTTCATTAATTACCAATTCGTAATTCGTAATGACGCTCACAAGCAATTACGAATTGTTTTAATCTGATCATTGAAGTTTATGGCGTTGCTGATTGCGGTATGAAAACGATTGTGCTTTGTGGGGAAAAGCCTTGTGGAGACGTAAAATTTTACGTCTCCACATCCAAAATTCATACCTAGATTCAGCAACGCCAAGTTTATTATTGGGCGCTGACTACGAGTTGATTCCAAGCTTTGACTACTGCTTGTAAATCTTTTGGCAGGTTATTCAGAGAAATATCGTTATATCGAACCGTACCCTCAAGGCTTGTAAGAGTGAAGGTGATATAGTCAGCAGCACCACTGGGGGCTGGGTAACTCAGATTCTGGAACTTTCTAAATTTAGAACGTTCTAAATATCTCTGAAATTGTTGGACTTGTTGCCTAGAAACACGGCGAACACTACGTTCTGAATCGTTAGCATCACCAATCCGCACACGAATCAATCTCCCATCTTTGAGTAAAACAGTCTCGTAGGTTCTGCCAGCAAAACCACCACTGGAGATTTGCCGAAATACTATATCTCTATCTAACGGTGGTGGTAACTCGCTAGCTGGAATTTGCACGGGAGACAGTGTACTTTCGCTAGTCTTTTCATTCAACTTGACTACGGAACCTGTTTCATTAGTATGATAAACCAAGGTTTGGTTAACCCCACGGACAACTACCTGCCAGCCTGATATCAAAGCTTGGGCACAAAGTTCATTAAGATTACCTAATTCTAAACATCCATCTCTCCAAGTTTGCTGTTGAGCCTGAATGATGGTTAATTTAGAAATTGGCTGTTGCAAACGTCTGGCTGCGGCTTGCAAAACAACGTTTCTTACAGATACGGGTAATTTATCAGAGGAAGTGTCTGGCGAAGCTAAACGCAGCGATCGCCCGTTACTATTAGTATGATAAACCCAGTTTTGTTTGCCATTAGATACCACAATCCGCCAACCAGGAACTAACGCTTGGGTACAGAATTCATCAGGTTGAGGCAGTTCCAAGCAACCATCGCGCCAAGTCTGTTGATTATAATCAGTAATTTGCAATTGTCTAGTTGAAATTCCCTGTCTGCGGGCTAAATCCCGCAGTACCGCATTAGCTACTGGACGTGGCAAACGGCTTGATTTAATATTCTCTTTGAGTTCATTGCTTGTTTCTAGTGAGAAGTTAGCAGAAGCACCCTTAGCATCTTTTATTAGCGTTAAACCGCTAGCAACAGACAAAATTCCAGTCAAAATCAAAGCCGTAAAAATTCGTGCTTGATTCTTATTTAAGTAGTTTTTCAGCATTGATTTCATAGTAAGATAGAAATGTTAATCAAGAGTTTTATAACTCAAAAATAGTGTATACTCACTAATAGACAATAAAATATATAATTCCATTTCACCAGTTGGAATTAATTTAGTATGTGTCTTCTGAAACAGATATAAAGACAGACGCTGACAGACAGATTGTTTGTTCCTTATATAAATTCTGGATGAAAATTTACTCGCTCAAAATCAAACAGCTTTCTACGAGGCGCTGCGCGTAGCAAAATCCCGATAAAAGGATGTTTGAAAAGCCCTATTGTCGGTAACAAAAGTTTAGATTCTTCTAAATCCTCCGATAATTGGGAGACTTTGACTTTATTTTTTAACGTTTTTGCTCGATGAGCAAGCTAACCGAACCATATAGAGTAATAGCGTAATTTCATCAAGGCTGTTACATTGGTTTTTCGGTCTAAATAGCATGACTGTGCTTTGGGAGAAGCCCGTACTGCCTGACCAAGGTAGCTCACTAACTACAAATTAGTATAAGATTGCTTTGGCGGTAGCGATCGCATTTTCCGCACTCTCCACAATATGAACATTTTCTGGCGACAGCTTTTTGAAGAAAAGTTTGCCTTCTTCATCGTTAGTCAATAAAATTACTTGCTTATTTGCTTTCAAAGCTAGAGCAATTTCTGAAGCAGTTCCTGCACCCATACCACAGGCAATTACTACATCACTGGTGAGAATATTAATATTGTTTCTAGCATTCCCCATGTCTGTGAAAATAGCAATATCCACTGAAGGGGAAATACCATCCTGATTATAATCGCCCGGAAGAATACCAATGGTTAAACCGTCAGCAGATTTTGCGCCTTTATTTACTGCATCCATTACTCCTACATTTCTACCGCCAGTAAGTAAAACCCATCCTTGTTTGGCAATGAGTTGACCTAGTGTATAAGCATTTTGCAAATCATTTGCTGTCGCATTTTCTCCTCTGCCCATGACCCCAATAATAATTTTTCTCATAGAATTACAGAATCAGTAAGGTAATGAGCAAGAGCCAAAGTACAATATATTAATTTGGTCATTAAAACAATATCTGCAATCGTCTCCAGCCGAAATCATTGGAGAGCAAAAGCCAAGTCACTTTCAATTAACTTAGCACCTGTTAGGTTAACCCCACTCAAATCGCAAAAGTGAAATTTTGCCCCTCTTAGGTCTGCAAATGATAGATTCGCTCCTGTTAAATCTGCATTAGTGAGGTTAACTTCACTTAAGTTAGCCCTACTTAGGTTAGCCCCTTTCAGCGAAGCTTGTTGCAGGTCTGACTTGGTTAAGTTTGCCCTCATTAGGTATGCTTCACTCAAGTCGACTCCACTTAAATTAGCTTGGCTTAAGTCTGCTGCCGTTAAATCTGCTTTACTTAGATTTGCTTGACTTAGGTCTGCCCAACTCAACGCAGCATAACTTAGGTTAATTTCACTCAGCTTTACTGAAGCAAGTACTGCACACCTCAAGTTAGCATTAATAAAATATCTTTCTCCTATTGCATAACGGCGTAAAATTTCATCAGCTGTTACTCTCTCTAAAACAGCTTTTTCAGCGCCTTGATAACACCACTTAGCTTCTAAGAGTTTGGCGGCAGTGTTAACAGCTACCTCATCACACTTAGCAACTATCACACCATTACAGCCATCCCACTGACCGTTAAGCATAAGGGCAATCTCATTAGCGGCAGCAATTGAGTCAAATAGTAAAACAGATTCTTTATGCTGTTTTAACCAGCTATTCCAGCCAATCGAGATAATATTTTTCATTTTTATAAGCTTTGGCACGTTAAGTAACGATTACGGCTCTAACTTTCAGATATTAAGCACGGTAGTACCGTTTCCCTACACCTTGCAATAAATCTTGTACCGTATCTGAATGGGAACCGCTATATTTTATCTCTGCATTAAGTTATCGGTTTGGAGTTAGTTCTACCAGCACCAAAAACTGGGGTTCGTTTTTCAAAACTAGCTCTTTTGTGAAGAAGCGCTGTACAAAGACTTACAACCTAGATTCCGCCCATTTACAGCGCCCAGTCACAAAAGAGTTACAATTGCCTGAAGTACAAATGTCTTCAAGAACTAAGTTCTAAGCAGCCGAATCTGAGCGTTCTATTTGCTGGCGAATGGTATCAATAGAAGCATTAATACCAGCAAGTCTCGACTCCAAATCATCTCGTATCCAAATTAAGAATTTTAATTTCCGCTCTAAGCTGCCTTTGTGCGAAATGGGTTCGCTTCCATAACAAGGATTACCCCAAAAAGGAAACATAGTTTACCTCTGTCTTTAGCTTTTGTAAGAATGCAATATATTGCACCATTACATTCTGACTAATAACAATCAGACTGATGTGGGTAATAACCGACCTAAATTGTACGTGCTTAACGAACTTTATTAAAGCCTTTGGCAATTGAATTGTTTGATCTCTTTTCTTTTAATTTTATCTATAATCTATAACATGCAGAAAGTATCGACGAAAAAGCCACTAACTAGCCTGTAAAAAATTTTGTAATTCATTTCAGACAATATTAAGCGCTGATGGCTTGTTGTCCAAATTCAATTAACTGATTCTGAGGTAATTCAAATCTAATGGTAGTAGCTGCCCAGTCTTTGAAATCTGGTGCTAGCCAAACCAGCTTGCGGAGAATTTCATCATTGACCCATAACACCAACGGGAACCGGAACTGTTTCCGAAACTCATCTCGCATAATGTTGGTACTGATGATGAGTTGGTTAATTTCAACCACAGACTCTAAACCCCTTATCATCAAAGCTTCGGGTTGAGTAGCACCGATGGCGCTTGTAATAGCTGTATACAATGTGTCTGTTACTGGTGAGAGCAGGATTTCATGAACGTCAGCTGATGAAAATTCTGTTAACACATTCAGTACTTGCTGCTGCCTTTCAACACCGTTACAACAAGCTAATATCAGCGAAAACTCACCACCAGAAAGCCTTATTGCCCTTGCCAGCCTCGTAGTGGCTGCTGTACTGCTAGCTGTACCGTTTTCCGAATCACTTAAGCTGATCATTAAAAAATCCTACTTACTTTGAATTTTAAAAATACTTGGCTAATATTCAGTTATTTTACCCTATGATTTTTTCTTCAGAAGTGTTAGACGGGTAATTTTGATGAAGTTTTTCTCTAAATACCAAGCATAATAATACGCATTTTCTAGGGAAGGAGTATGTAGTATATTATTTGATGCTTACAATCAAGTGATAATGTAAAGATAGCATTAAAATCATGTAAGCAAAAGATAATGCAAGTACGAAGCAGTATTAAAAAAATAGTAATTTAATTACACTCTATTTTCCTAGATTTTGGCATCCACCTTTAGCTACAACTATTTTCACGGAACAGACCATGCGGTAGGGGCACAGGATTGCTGTACCCTTACGAGAGATGTGGTTCAAATACATGAAAACTGCTGTAAGTAATTATTTCCTAAACTAAGGTTAAAAAAGTACTCGGTATTATTCTAACAACAAACTTTGGTAAGCGTAAAAAAAGTTAACTAACCAATGGCTTTGATGTTGCCTACGGTAAGCTGCCTACAAATCATTTCTCTTGCGAAACTATATTCGGGTGGGTGTAGAGCAGTGAAATGGTATTAAGTAACAATATAAAAATCTGTCGTCATAAAAATTAACTTATCCGTTTGATATGACTTAGGAATAGCCCTTTCAAGGTGATGAAATTTAGATATGAAAATTAGTTAGTTCAACTTTCAAAAAGCCCAAAAATTTAGACTTTAGATGAATTGCCTGATAAGTGCGATCGCAGTACTCTAGATGTGCTTTGGTATTAATCAAGATATTCGCCCACTTACTGCTCGGTCATCAGGAGAATAAAATGGGAGAACACGTAGGACAACACAAAAAAGCTACCACAGGCTCCTTCTCAATATCTACACTCAAGCAACCAACACGTGGTTTTGATTTAAACTCTCCTGGTGCTTCGTCCCAAGCAACTACTGACGTGCAACTTAAAAATGCTTTAGGGCACGACATCAGTCGAATATCACTGCGTCCACAAACAAAACTCACAGTTAACCAGCCTGGAGATGTTTACGAGCAGGAAGCGGATAAAGTAGCACAGCAGGTAATGCAGAGGATGAGCGAACCTGCTGGAAATCAGCAATCTATTCAACGGGAGGAATTGCTGGAGGAAGAGGAAGAATTACAAATGAAATCCCTGGCGGGTTCTGATATTTCGCTGCAACGAGAAGAATTGCCGGAGGAAGAGGAAGAATTACAAATGAAATCCCTGGCGGGTTCCAATATTTCGCTGCAACGAGAAGAATTGCCAGAGGAAGAGGAAGAATTACAAATGAAATCCCTTAGTGCTTCGCCTCAAGCAGTTACCGGGATGCAACCTCTTACCCACGACATTAGTCGAATGTCGCTACGTTTACAAACAAGACTCACAGTTAACCAGCCTGGAGATATTTACGAACAGGAAGCTGATAGAGTAGCACAGCAAGTCATGCAGAGGATGAGCGAGCCAGGGAATCGCCAATCTATCCAAAGGGAAGCATTGCCAGAGGAAGAAGACCAATTACAAATGAAATCTCTGGTAGATTCCATCACTCCTGTAGTGCAGCGTAAAGGTGGAGGAGGGATAGCAGCAACATCTGAGCTAGAAACTTCTATTCAACAAGCACGCCAAGGCGGACAGCCACTCTCAGACGATATCCGTCAACCAATGGAGGTGGCGTTTGGTGCTGACTTTGGTGGTGTCAAAATCCACACAGATAGCCAATCTGACCAACTTAACCAATCCGTCCAAGCGCGGGCTTTCACCACCGGACAGGATATCTTCTTCCGTCAAGGAGAATATGCTCCAGAAAGTAATGGAGGTAAGGAATTACTTGCTCATGAGTTGACTCATGTTGTCCAACAAAACGGCGGTGCAGTTCAACCGAAAACACTTTCTAACGAGACGGTAAAAAAAAACAAAATACAGACTAAATCCCTCCTGACCTCACCTGCTGACTTTCAACCAGCAATTCAGCGTCGAGAGAATCCGCAGCAAAAAACCGAGCAAGATAAACAAGGACAAGAGCAAGTAGGTTTGAAGCCTGACACTGAAAAACCACAAGAGCAGCGTCAGGACTCAGCAAATCGAAATGTGGCGGTAGCTTCGCCTCCAGCAACCGGAGCGGGTGCGGCGGCAGACTCTTCTGGAACACCACCAGCAAACCAAAACAACAAGAATTCTCAGAAACAAACTCACACAGAGCAGCCAGCAGAGCCGAAGGCTAAACAGGCTAATCCTGAACACGGAGAAATGCAAGGTCAAGCGGCGGCAGGAAAAGCTGGAGTAGGAACAGCACCGAGTGCAGGAAAAGGTCTAGGATCAGCAGAAGCAGGTGGAGAAAAGGCTCCTGCCTCTGCTAGCGATGACCCAGGCTTCCAAGCAGTAGTCGGCACAACGAAAGAGGTCGCAGCAGAGCAGAAGAAACACGAACCAGCTAAAAACAAAGCTCAGGAAGCCCAAGGTGCTGCCGAACCTCCGAGCAACGAAGTAGGCAGCAAAGCGCAAGCTAATCAAGTTGGTGAGATGGGGCAGGCTGAAACTCCAGCATTTGACGCAACCGCCTTCAAAGTCAAACTGATGGAGCGGATTGCTGATATGGCTCCCAAAACCTTAGAAGAGGCTGACGAGTTTAAAAATAACAACAAACTTGACTCGGTTAAGGGCGATTTGAGCGGCAAAGTTGATGAACAACAGAAAGCTTCTCAACAGCCATTAGAAGAGAAAGCAAAAGAAACGCCTGACACCAGTGGCATTGAGTCGAAAAAAGTCACGCCACTGCCACAGACTAATTCTGGAACTCCTCCATCAGACATCGATGCCAAGAAAGCAGCACCCAAGTCGAAGGGTAAGAGTCAAGTTGAAGCCCCGTTGCAAGAAGAAAGCAAAAAGCTTGACCAGCAAATGGTTGAGGCGAATGTTACCGAAGAACAACTAGCGAATTCCAACGAACCAGAATTTCAAGCAGCACTTGCAGCTAAAAAAGACGCACAAACAAATGCGACACAAGCCCCGCAACAGTACCGCCAGCAAGAGCAAAACCTGCTAACAAATGCTCAAGCCACTGCCCAAGCTACCGCCCAACAGCAGTTGCAAGCAATGCACGGTACACGTACTCAACAGCTAGGTCAAGTTGGAAATCAGCAGGTGGGAGCTAAAGGCAAAGATGAGCAGGCAAGGGCTAAGGTTGCTGGTGATATTAATAAAATTTACGACAAGACCAAAGGCATCGTTGAAAAAACTCTCTCTGATTTAGATAGCCAAGTTCAGCAAGAGTTCGATGGCGGAGCAGCCGAGGCGAAGAAAGTCTTTGAGGATTACGTTGACCAACGGATGAAGGCTTATAAAGACGATCGCTATAGCGGTGTTATCGGCAAAGGAAAATGGCTTAAGGATAAATTGCTCGGTATGCCTAGTGAGGTGAACGCCTTCTATCAAGAGGGACGGCAGCTTTACATCAATAGAATGGATGGTGTAATCAATAAAGTTGTTGCCATTATCAGCAAAGGGCTAACCCAAGCAAAAGCGGAAATTACCAAAGGTAAGCAGGAAATTCAAAACTATGTTGATCAATTGCCTCAAGACCTGAAAGCAGTTGGTCAACAAGCAGCAGCAGACATTGAAAGTAAGTTTGATGCGTTGGAACAAAGCGTCAAAGATAAAGAAAATGAGCTAATTGAGACTCTAGCGCAGAAATATCAAGAGAATTTGGAAGCAGTTGATGCCCGCATTGATGAGATGAAGGCGGCAAATCAAGGTCTAGTTCAAAAGGCGTTTGATGGTGTTGTAGGAGTTATAAAGACGATCATTGAACTGACCAAAATGCTCATGGGGGTTTTAGCGCGGGTTGCTGGTGTAGTCGAGCAAATCCTTAAAGACCCGATTGGTTTCTTGGGCAATTTGATCCAGGCGCTCAAGCAAGGCTTCCTGAACTTTATGAATGGTATCGGTAAGCACTTGCAGCATGGGCTAATCGGCTGGCTGACCGGCACGATCGCAGAAGCTGGTTTTGAGATGCCAGAAAAGTTTGACCTCAAAGGGATCTTTAGCTTGGTGTCACAGGTTTTAGGGTTCACCTATCAGGTAATCCGAGCGCAGGCTGTGAAACGATTAGGCGAGAAAAAGGTCGGCTATCTAGAACAAAAATTCGAGATATTTCAAATTTTGGCCGGCGAGGGGATAGCTGGTATTTGGCAGTTTGTCCAAGACAAGATGGGTGATTTGAATGAGTTGGTGATTGAACCCATCAAGAACTTTGTGATTGAAAAAGTGGTTATTGCCGGGATAGAGTGGGTAATCAGCCTACTTACCCCAGCCTCGGCATTTGTGAAAGCTGCTAAGGCGATTTATCAAATTATTAGCTTTTTCATCGAACGCGCCCAGCAGATTGGAGACTTAATTAACGCCATTTTAGATGCTGTGAGTGCGATCGCTTCTGGTGCGATCGACCAAGCTGTTAAGGGCGTTGAAAATGCCTTGGCTAAATCGCTACCTGTGGTTATCAGTTTCCTCGCAAGTCTTCTGGGCTTGGGCGGCATTGCTGGGAAAGTTCAGGCAATTTTCCAAAAACTACGCAGCCCAGTGGAGAAAGCAGTTGATTGGATAATTGACAAGGGTGCTAAGGCTGCTAATAAAGTTGGTAACAAGTTCAACGATAGTAAGGCTGGTAAGAAGTTCCACGCTGTTAAGGATTCGGCGAAGGAGAAATACAAAGCTGGGAAGCAGTGGGTTGAAGATAAGAAAGAAACTGGTAAGCAGTGGGCTGAGGATAAGAAACAAGCCAGTAAACAGTGGCTTGAGGATAAAAAGCATAACAGCAAATATGGCAAGCCCGATGAGCGATCGCCAAAGCAAAAGCAAGACGACCTCGATAAGGGTTTGGCGGAAGCTCATGAATTGATCAAGGATGACAATACATCTTCTAAAGCAGTCAAGAAGGGTTTAGCAAGTATTAAGTCCAAATATCAAATGGCCTCACTTGAGTTGGTAGTCAAGAGCCAACATGATGCCAAAGAAACAGTCTATGTCAAGGGGAAGGTTAATCCTACAGGAAAAACGGGTGACGAAGAAATATTGGGCGATCCGGAAAACCTGAACGAGAAATCTGTGGAAGTTTTGGTTAGGGAAGCAGATACTGATTGGAAAAAGGTAAAAGCAAAGTACTTAGCCGATCCTTCAACAATGAGAAAAATCATTGCTTTCCGCGAGCAAGAGGTGAACGGAATTACCCTGCAAGTAAAAGCACGATTGAGTGACGATCGCCTCAAAGCCATAGCTCTTGGAAGTAAAGATTTAACTTCTGACCTAGATATAACTTTCGATGCTAGTGGCAACCAATCGCTAGAAATTAAAGCAGTGAAGCTATTCAACCAAATTTTCCGCCAAAGATGGGGTAAAGAGTCCGGTACTGTTTTCGATACAAATGTTTATACGACTGGACACATGCCAGTTGGCGAAGGCAAAGAACAGAAAGAACAAGATAAAAAAGAAACAGAATGGCAAATGACTCAAGGAGGTAAAAATTCTTCTCAAGAAATTCAAGACATCATGTCTCTGCTTAAAATAAGACGTTTCTTATCTGATGCTAAGTGGAAAGAATATAAACACAACACAGTCAATGGTATTAAGAAGCAAGATCAAAGATTAAAAATGATCGGTCGCTTCACGGAGGTTGATTCCCTTTACAAACAAACTAATATTCAGATGGAGCGCAAAATTGATGAGTTGAATCAAGGAGTTAAAAATCTTAATCTCAGCATCAAAGATAGGGTTAAGCAGATCAAAAAGAGAAACTCGGATGCTGAAATGGAGGCTAGTAACCGACTGTATGAAGAGTATCTCGAAAAAGTTGATCGGATATTCCAAGAACTTCAGCAAATCAAGCAAGAGGTTACAGAAGCAGGAGTACGAAGCAAAAAACAATCACAGAAACTGGATAAACTAACTCTCGAATTGCAGCGATCGCGTAGCATGGCACTTGTATTTGCCAATGAAGCTTATCACACAGGCGGAGCAGTCGAGCATGTAGTGCTTAACCAGCAGATGAAGTTAGACATATCTATTACGAATCAGCAATACTTGCAGTCAATCAACGAGCAGACAGGCTTCGCGGTAGAGCAAATTAATCATAGTCAAAACGTAGGTACAGCTCTTTGGAAAAGTGCTAAATACGTTGATCGGCTATGTGATGCGATCGCCAAAATCGATATACAAAATTTCAAACGACCGCAAGAACAAGAAAAATTGTCGCAATTGGCAAAAACACTGCTGCAAATTAAGAAAGCGCAAGGTGACTATCAAAACTTGACGACAGATGAAGAGAGATCACAAGCAGCTAAGAAAGTCGGTAGGGCTAATGGATATACCTCTAGAGAAGCATGGTTACAAGCTGTGTTGAACTTGAACCAGGAAGTCAATCAAGAAATTCGGAGTAAAATGCCTAAAAAGACAAATAAAACGAATCAAGATAGAAATTAAAACTCCAAACGCAACAAATATATGAACCCAAGGTTTTGTTATATAATTCTGCGCGATCTGCCAAAAGAAAAGGTACAGATAGATGCAGATATTTATGAGGTTGAAGGTGGTTTTCGAGGCTTCAAAAACGTTATTCCGGGGTTTCATTATGTGGGCGTGCAAGTCGAGCAAATATCTCAAGGCTTTTGGTGTTCGTTGCAACCAAATGAGGTTTTAGTAAAAGTTTTTAACCACACTTTGCAGCAATTTGAAGATGATGAACTAGAAACCACAACTCACTACCAAAAATTAGCATTAGCCGGAGCGATGGATCAAGTTTTAATACCTTACGATCCTGATTCTGGGGAAATATGGGAGAAATTAACTAATCATATTAATCATCAAAAATTTCCCCAAATTCGTCATCTTGAAAATTCAAACAGTGATTTGCTCTTAAAACAATCTCGCTTTGAACAGGCTTTATTTAATACCCACGGTGGTGATACGGAGGCTTTTATGAGTGAGTTTCAATTTACTTTTGCTCAATGGTACATCAACATTGAAGATTTAGAAGCATTAAATTGCTGGCGTGACCTGCTGCAAATTATTTACAATGCTGGCGAATCTGGTATTACCAAAGCACCTAATCTATTTTCTAGCTTGATTGACACCTTGTTGGTACAGTTGGACTGTTTACCAGAGGATATGTTTACACCTAACAGCTTTGTCACTAGCCAAGCCAGTTACTTGGCTGAAGACATGATTGACTCAGATATTGAGGGCATTGTCGAGAAAGGGCGTGAGTTTGAGGCTTATTTAGAGAAACGAGGGGTTTTGCCTAACTAATACCAATTTGACAAAAGAATGCTACAGATGGGTAGGGGCACAACATTGTTCATTAGTGTCAACTTAAC